>JAGGVM010000109.1 GCA_021157985.1 Nitrososphaerota archaeon
CGCTTCTCCCGCTCCATCTCCTCCAAGTTCTCCATGAAGGTCGCGAGGGTGTCGAGGGTCTCGGGCGCTCCGCCCCCCACGTCGATCGAGTCTATCAGGATGAACATCCCCGCTCTCGCGAGCCATCCGTAAACCCTCTTTTCGAAGTCCTCGTAGATCTTCCTCAAGGGTACTCCCCACCCTATCTGCCTGCTCATGAGCTTGAGCTGCTTCGTGAATCCGCCGTAATCCCTATCCGATAAGATGATCATGCACTTCTCCGGGCTCATACCCGTCTTCCTCGCCTCGGTCAAGTCCCTGAGGTAAAGCGTCAACCCGTGGAGTATCGCCATGTTCTCCTTCCCGTACTTATCCCACGCTACCGCCCCCGGGATGAAGATGATTATGAAGGCGAGGCAGAGAGCTATGGACGCCTCGTATCCCAGCCCCAATCCCATCAGCTCCCTTAGCTTGACTATGAGGTCGGAGGTGAAGTTGAAGGGCGGAACGTATCTGAGGGACTCCGCGTAGAAGGGGATGACGAACAAGGCGAAGAAAGTCAATCCGGCTGGAAGGCCGTAGAGAAACGCTTTGAAAGGTCTCTTATCGGTGAAGGGGTACTTCGGCTGGGTTATGTCGCTGAGGTAGATGAAGCTGCTCGCAAACAGCGGCATGATGAGATAAGAGAAGACTATGAACTGGCTCGCCGGGAAGGAGAAGTACTCGGATGGAAGGGCTCTGGAAACGATGTAGATTATGTAGAGGACGAGGGAGAGCATCATGACCGCCGCGGCGTAGGCCTCCATAAGCATCCCCAGCCTCTCGCCCACGATCTTCATGCTCGCCGTCCGCCCCTCGAATATCGTCTCCGTCTTCCTGATCAAGAAGTGGACGACGTCTCCCCCGCTTCTCAGGGTCGAGACATATCCTAGCAACAGGTCCCTGTACTCCTTCGAGGGAACGTTTTTGGCCATGAACTCTATCGCCGAGATCGGGTCCTCTCCCGCCGCCTCAACCCGTATATCAGCTATCCTAGCTATCCTAGCGAGATTCGGCATGAGCTCGCTCTTCGCTATCCTCTTAAGGCTCGTATAGGGAGGCACGCCCCCCGTCGCCATAACCGCGAGATAGGTCGCCGCATACGGTACCTCGCTCTGGAAAACCGACGCTATGGACGAGGCCTGAGCATAGGGGTACATGACTCCGAGAAGCAGGATCACGAGGGGAGCGAGCATGAGAAGGAACGCGAGAGGCGTTCCGGTGAAGAGGTAGAGAACCGCGGAGAGCGGGGCGCATATTATCAAGGAGATGAGGGTTATTCCACCGATCGTCGAGGCATAGGCCGGCGGATAGATCCTTATCCCAGCGCTTTCAAGCTTCGCGGATATCCCGGGGAAGAGCTTTAGGACCGCTGACCCGATGGGGCTGAAGTTCGCGTAGAAGAAGCCTACGAGGCCCTCTCCCATCCTCACGCCGCCTTCACCCTCCCCCTCCGCTTTTCTATCATATCGACGAGGAGCTTCACTATCGATAACGTGCTCTCGTAATCTCTCGCGTCGACGAGCTTTATGGGCACGTCCCGCGGCGGCGACAGCGCTATCCTCACGTCCTTCACATCCAAGCTGAACTTCGGTGACTTATACTTGTTAACGGCTATCACGTGGGGGATCTCAGGCATCATCACCTTGAAGAACCTGTATATGTCCTCGGCCTCGAGGAGGGCCTCCGGCTTCTCACCATCTATCAGCAGGATGTAACCATGCAAACCCTTCGCGAGTATCTCCCACATGAAGAAGAACTCCCTTTGACCCGGCGACCCGTAGAGCCTCACCTTTCTCTCATGATCTAGGTCTATTACCCCGAAGTCGAGGGCGACCGTGGTCTTCGTCTTGTCGCCTATCGGCTCCTTGAGCTCCCTATCCGTGTCGAGGTATTTCTCGCAGAGAGTTCTCACGAACGTGGTTTTCCCCGCGCTGAACGACCCGATCACGAGTATCTTGTATTTCCTCATTCTTCCCCTCGCGAGAGATACGCTTCGAGAATCATGTTCACGAAGCCGAGGTTCGGGTTCGGCTTCGTCAAGCACACTACGTAATATCCCCTATACTTTCTCATCAAGAGGAATCTCTTGTCGTCGAGCTGGATCTCGACGTTCTTGTAGTTCTTGGCGTTCAGGAGCTCTATCACGGCGGATATTGCTCCGCAGATCGCGGCGGTAGCGGCTCCAACGTACTCGGGATTGAACTCCAGGTCGCTGTAATGGGTGATCGGCGTCCCATCCTCCGAGACTATTTCAACTGCTTCGATCCATCCCCTGCTACTGGCTTTAATAGCCTCGGCCAAGCCGGCTAAGTCCTCCTCCGGCGTCTCCCCCATTACTTCGTCCTCCGCATCAATCCCGATATGTACATTCTTAATAGATCACGCACCTCCTCCGCTCCGAGAGCGGACTCGGGTTCTCCGATCGCTAAGGCGAAGACCTCCATGTCCCCGACCTTGCCCACGGACACGAGTATAGTTCTCTGATCGTCCTCTATGGTTAGGTAGCCGAAATCCGATCCAAGCCCCCTGATCGTGGATATGAAGTCCGCGGTTGAGGCAGCGATCCTGGACTCGTCCTCCACGTTATACGACTCTATCGGCATCCCCATTATATTGAAGAGGAGTATTGAGCGCATACCGATCATCTGCGCGAATTCTTCAAGCGAGCTAAACTCCCCTCCCTCCTCCGAAGGCTGAATAGAGAACTCGCTCTCCCTGCTCGGCGAGGCGCCCTCCGCCCCCGGAGCCGCTGCCTCGGGGAACACCGCCTCCTCTTTCTTCACCTGTTCCTCGACTTTCTCCTCGCGTTTCGCCTCTTCTTTCTTCTCCTTTTTCGGCTTCAGCTTAGGAGGCTTCACGGAGGTGATCGGGGTGAATGTCGTTTTCTTGACCGCGTGTCTCGCTATTAAGAGGGCGGCGATTGAGAGGATGATCGCCGAGAGCGCGAGTATGAGCATGAATACGGGGCTGAAGAGAAAGGCGAGTATCGGATCGTAAGCGGCCATGCTTATAAATAATTTAAATCGGGTTCTTATATCGTTTTCTAAAAAGCTCGAGCTCAGCGGCTTCCCAGCAAATCCCGGGAAGATACGTGGAGATTGCGATGGTATAGGTCGCCTGGGCAGCGGCGGAGATATATATTTGTCTCCCACGGAATTATGGTCTGGGTAAAAGGCTTGAAGATCCTGAAGACTAAGAAGGTTAAGGAGGGGGCAGAAGTCCCGGAGCCCTGGAAGGGGATCGAGATCAGGCCTCTCCCCGAGGATTACGAGATCTTAGAGCGTTACTCGGTGCGCGAAAACCTGGCCGAGGTCACTATAGCGACTCCGCCAGGGCCGACGATCGAGCCCACCTATTTCGTGGAGGAGGTTAAGCTCACGCCGCAGGAGATGATCGCCCTCGAAAAGCTGAAGGACATGCTCTCGAAGGAGCTGGAGCCTCCGAGGCCCGGAGAAGAGGAGGACGCGAAGCGAATCCTGCTCGAAACAGCCGATAAGCTTCTCAAGAAATATGGGAAGGCTCTCGGGAACTTCGACGAGGAATCGAAGACGAAGCTCTTCTACTACTTGGAGCGCGACATGACTGGATTCGGCCCCCTCAACGTGATCATGGAAGACTACAGGATAGAGGACGTCTCATGCGATGGAGTCAACGTCCCCGTCTACGTCTGGCACCGAGACTATGAGAGCATGCCCACCAACGTCGTCTTCACGGATAGGGACGCGTTGGACGAATTCATAATCCAGCTCGCGCATAAGTCGGAGAAACACGTCTCATCGGCTTTCCCGATCCTCGACGCCATGATCTTCGGGAAGCACAGGCTCGCCGCCACCTTCAGAGAGGAGATCTCCCCGAGGGGAA
>JAGGVM010000139.1 GCA_021157985.1 Nitrososphaerota archaeon
GATTTTTCTCAGAAAATTCATCCCGAGAATCACCACTTCTTTCTCAGATATAGTTCCCTGAGCTTGGCGAGGTTCGTGGCGAAGTTTCCTCTCGAATCGACGGGGGTCTCGAGGATCAAGGGGAGATCTCTTACCGCAGGGTGGTGGAGTAGCTCGTAGAAGCCGCGTTCGCCTATTTTCCCCATTCCGATGTGCTCGTGCCTGTCGAGCCCGCTTCCGAGGTCACCTTTCGAGTCGTTAACGTGAACCACTTTCAATTTTTCAAGTCCGAGTATCTCGTCGAAGTCTCTCAATGTATTTTCGACGGCTTCCCTTGTTCTCAGATCATACCCAGCGGCGAACGCGTGGCATGTATCGAAGCAGATTCCAACTCGCTTATCATCCTCTATTAGGTTGAGAATTCTCTTGATGTCTTCGAACTTGGATCCGACGCTGTTCTTCTGGCCCGCCATGTTCTCCAAGAGTATTATCACATCGTTATCGACCTTCGAGAGAGCGGTATTCACCGCTTTCGCCGCCTGCTCTATTCCCTTCGCCAATCCCTTTCCGAGGTGGCTTCCAACGTGGACGACGAGATACTGGAGACCGAGCGCCCCCGTTCTTTTAAGCTCCTGAATCAGGGATCTAACCGACTTCTGATGAGTCTTCCTATCCGGGGAAGCTATGTTCGGGAGATACGGCATGTGAGCGACGGCGATCTTGAAGCCGGCTTCCTCGAACTTCTCCCTGAACATCTCGACATCCTTCTTCTTCAAGGGCTTCGCCTCCCAGCCCCTCGGATTTCTGGTGAAGATCTGGAAAGTTGTGCAGCCGAGCTTCTTCGCACGATCAACCGCCTTATCTATTGAACCCGAGATCGAGACGTGAGCCCCTAGAAGCATCCCGGAGAAAAAGGAATAGATCTCATGCTTAAACCTTTACCGGGCCGCGGTCTCCCGCTTTCTTGAAGCCGGCGTCTCCCTCTTTTCCGCCCTTCGCTTTCAGGAGAAAACGCCGCGCTTCCTCGGGGCTGGAGCTCGAAAAGAGAATAGAGCTCGGGTCGAGCTGCCAAGAATGGCCGCAGTTAAAGCACTTAACCGTCTTAGAGGCGGTCGTGAGCTGAAGGAACCCGCATCTCGGACATCTAACGACCTTAAACACCCTCATCTCAAACGCATCACCCAATACAATAAATGGGGGAAGGATGGTAGCCCGGCTGGGATTCGAACCCAGGTCCCCGGGTGTCTTCTCACCCCTCTACGCGGCCATGATCCAAAGCCCGGGATCCATCGCCCCCTTCTGACCAGCTGGATTGGCCGCTAGACTACCGGGCTTCCGGTGAGAAATATTGGTGAGCTATTTTTAAACATAAATCCGGTTTCTCGGCGTGATGAACTGCGGAAAGAGTGGGCGATGAATTATTTTCTTGACCGGAGAACCGCCGGCTCTTTTCCGAAGTATTCCGCCGCTGTCAGAACGTTCTTTCCCTCCTGTTTCGCTGTTTCGTACACTTCGCGGACTCTCTCCCTATATCTCGGCTCCCTCGGGAGGTGGTGGTCGTAGATCACGAGCTCCGCTTCCACTCGTTTAACTATGCTCTTCATGTTTTCTATCGCTCTTCTCAGGTTGATGAGGTTGAGCATGTAGGGGATTAGATAGGTGCTCGGGCCGTCAACTATTAGGACGCCGGGGTTCTCCTTGATTATCCACTCGGCTTGGTCCTCGATCACGGGGCCCTCGAGATCCGATGTATGTAGGAATCTTTCATTTCCGTGGATCACCTCGACCGAGATTACCCATCCGACTCTCGCGTACTCTATTCCGTGAAACTGGGGCTTGCTGAACTTGATGATTGTGTCTCCGAATCGGAAGGTCTTTGAATCCGCGAACCTGACTTGGCAATCGTCGAACTCGAGCTCAGGGATCCTCCTGGACTTGTTCCACTCCGCCACCCTTTTCTCGAACCATTTCCTGCCGAGGGTGAGGAGCTGCTTCTTTCGCTTAGAGTAGTCTCCATAATCCCTCGACATCGCTAGTGGAAGTTCTTTCAAGGGATCTGGATATTCTCCGGGCTTGGGGGGCTCGAGGAGCTCTTCGAGGCTTTCCTTTCCGAAGGTTTCGACGAGGTTTCCATAGAATTTCTCGGCCCTCTTTCTCTGCGATCCGTTTACGTAGCTGTTCGGATCCTTCGCGAGGACAAGCTTCCCCCTGTAGAGCTTTTCATCGAAGTCCGTGAAGTGGTCATAATGGTAATGGGTTATCACGATCACGTCCGCTTTCTCCGCGGCCTTCCGGATCGCAGCCCTCGCCTCCCTGAGCCACTTTTGCTTGAGCTTTTTCGGCGCTGGGAAGCTCGGCTGCATCTCGGCGGCTCCCGGGTCTATTAGGACCGTGAGGTCGGGTGTTTTGACGAGGGTGCAGGCCGACTTGGCTCCTAGGGAGTCGAACCAGACGGGCTCGAACTCGATCTTCTTCAAGGCTTGGCCTCCGCTTTTCAAGGCGCTCTAGTAAGATTTAAGAAGAGGCTTAACCGTGAATCAGCCGAGCGGTCATGGAGTACGTTTACGCAGCGCTCCTGCTTCATAGAGCTGGAAAGGAGATAAACGAGGAGAACGTGAAGAAGGTCTTATCCGCGGCTGGAGTGAACCCGGATGAGGCAAGAGTCAAAGCCCTAGTCGCAGCCCTCGGCGAAGTCAATATAGACGAGGTGTTGAAGTCCGCTACAGCCGTGGCCATGGCGCCCGCCGCACAGGCTCCGCAGCCTGCTGAGAAACCTGAGGCCAAGGAAGAGAAGAAGAAGGAGGAAAAGAAGAAGGAAGAGGAGAAGAAAGAGGCGGAGGAGGCTTTGGCAGGCCTCAGCTCGCTCTTCGGCTGAGCGTCGACGAAATCTCCCTTTTCACGCATTTCTTCGAGCTTCCATCCCGCTTTTTCTAAGGCTTGAAAAATCCTTATGTGAGGGAATATAAGTTGGCTGGGTTGACGATAGATCCGCGGAGAGGGGTTTCGGTTGAGGTTCGGGCCTGAGGCTTATGAGCTCGAGTTCTTCAAGGAAAGAGGCTACGTCCGGAAGAAGTGCAAGATCTGCGGGGAATATTTCTGGACGCTTGACCCGGAGAGGGATGTCTGCGGGGAGTCGCCCTGCGAGCCTTATCAATTCGTCGGCAAGAGCTTGGCGAAGAAGCGGATGACCGTCCGCGAGGTCCGCGAGGCCTTCTTGAGGTTCTTCGAGAAAAGAGGGCACAAGATAATTCCACCCTATCCGGTCGTGGCCCGCTGGAGATCGGACATGTTCCTCACCGACGCGAGCATCGTGGATTTCCAGCCATTCGTCACCTCCGGCATAGCTCCCCCGCCCGCTAACCCCCTAGTCATAAGCCAGCCCTGCATCAGGCTCGTGGATATAGACAAGGTGGGCTTGACCTTCGGCAGGCATTTGACGATCTTCGAGATGGGTGGAGCGCACGCCTTCAACTACCCGGATAAGGAGGTTTACTGGAAGGAGGACACGGTGAGGTATTATCACGAGTTCGTGAGAGAGGTTTTCGGAATCCCTGAGGAACAGATAATCTACAAGGAAAGCGTCTGGAGCGGCGGTGGAAACGCTGGCCCCTGCTTCGAGACCATCTCCTACGGCCTCGAGCTCGCAACCCTAGTCTTCATGCAGTACAAAACGGTCGGAGACAAGCTAATAGAGCTGCCGATAAGAACCGTTGACACGGGATATGGCATAGAGAGGTTCGCGTGGTTCACTCAGGGAACTCCGAGCAGCTTCGACGCGATCTACGGCGAGCTCTACCCGAAGCTACGGGAGATAATCGAGATACCGGACGTAGATAGAGACCTCTTACTCAGATATGCTCCGCACACAGCGCTCGTCGTCCCTAAGGCCGGGATGACCGTGGCGGAGGCGAGGAGGAGGGTTTCAGAGGCATCCGGAATCCCCTTAGACGTGATACTCAGGGAGATCGCTCCCTTGGAGAAGGTTTATGCCGCGCTGGACTTCACGAAATCAATCTCGTTCATCATAAGCGAGGGAGTCGTCCCATCCAACGTGCGGGTAGGATACTTGGCGAGGCTTCTGATAAGGAAGACCTACAGGCTCCTCAAGGAAATCGGATACGAGGACAAGCTCTTAGACCTGATCGATCTCCAGCTCGACTACTGGGGCCAGGACTTTCCGCATCTTAGAGAGATGAGGGAAGAGGTTTTAGACATCGTGGGAACCGAGGTGAAGAAGTTCGAGGAGACGCTCGCCAAGGGATCGGGATACGTGGAGAGAGAGCTGTCCGCTATGAAGAAGAGCGGGGTGAGCGAGGTCCCGGTCGAGTTCATGGTCAAAGCATATGATGAGAGGGGGATAACTCCCGACGTCGTTAAGCCCGTCGCCGACAAGCTTGGAATGAAAGCGGACGTGCCCGAGAACTTCTTCGAGCTCGTCGCCTCGAGGCATTTGAGGATAGAGGAAGGAGAGGAAACCGATGAGAAGACCAAGATCCTCGAGGAAGCCTTCAAAGACGTCCCCGCGACCCGGAAAGCCTACTACGAGGAGCCCTTCACTTCGAGGTTTAAGGCGAAGGTGTTGAAGACCTACGAGAACTACGTCGCCCTCGATAAGACGTATTTCTACCCGGAGGGCGGCGGAGCGGTCGCGGATCAGGGAGTGATAAGGTATTCATCGGGCTCCTGCCGCGTCGTAGACGTCCAGATCCTGGCCGGCGGAGTGATAATCCACCAGGTGGAGGGACCGCTTCCAGCAGTCGGAGAAGTGATCGAGGGAGAGGTGGATATGGATCGGAGGCTGGCGATAATGAAGCATCACACGGCGACCCACATACTTCTCGGAGCGGCGAGGAGGGTTCTCGGGAAACACGCTTGGCAGGCTGGCGCGAGAAAGGAGCCGACCTTCGGAAGGCTTGACATAAGCCATCACAGGAGGCTCACGGCCGAGGAGATAGCTAAGCTGGAGGAGGCGGCGAACAGGGTCGTGGCGGCCAGGAAGCCCGTTAAGATTACCTTGATGGATCGGAACGAGGCGGAGGCGCGTTATGGGTTCCAGCTATATCAAGGCGGAGAAGTTCCCGTAGCAACCCTGAGAGTAGTCGAGATACCTGGATGGGATGCCGAGGCGTGCGCCGGGCTCCACGTCGAGAACACGGAGGACGTCGGCTTAATCAAGATAATAAAGACCGAGAGAATCCAAGATGGAGTCGAGAGACTGATATTCGCCGCAGGCCCCGCAGCGCTTCCATACATACAGCACGACTGGAGCCTTCTCAGAAAGATCGCGAACACGCTCGGAGCGCCCGTGGAGCTCGCCGACAAGAAGCTCGAGGAAACCTTGAACGAGCTCAAGAAGCTTAGGCGGTCGGTTAGAAGGCTCCTCTCCTCCGCGGCGAAGCTCAGGGCGCAGGAACTAAGGGGAAAACCGGCGGCCACGGTTAAAGGCGTCAAGATCTACGTGACGAGAGAGCTCGAAGACGACCGAGACTACGTCCTCCAAATCTCCGACCAGCTCTTAAACCAGAAGGATCCAACATGCTTTATCGCGGCCTACGGAGAAGAAAAACCCGCCCTCGTAATCGTCGCGAATAAGGAGGCGATCAATCGGGGAGTCCATGCCGGGAGATTAGCATCGAGCGTAGCGCGGCGGCTCGATGGAAGAGGCGGTGGAAAAGATAGGCTGGGGCAAGGTGGATTAGGGCGGCAAGTCTCGGAGGAGGAGCTCCGGGAGAAATCGCTTGAAGCTCTTAGGGAACTGCTCGCCCGATGAAAAAAGGCCTAAGCCCGGGGTCTCCTCGTGAAGAAAGCTATAGCCGCCAAGACCGTTAGGGATGAAAGTATTGATAATAGGCCGACGGGCGCTCCGAGCACTCTATCGATGGGAATTGATATGGCGAGCGAGCCTCCCAGCGCGTTCAGCATTCCATGCATCACCGAGGGATGGACTACGCTCCCGCTCTCCCTCTTCATGATCGAGAGGATGACGCTCCAAACAGCGCAGATCCCAGCATACACCGCCAAGCCCAACAACCTATTTTCCGGATAATTGTAGCCGAAGAGGAGGATTAAGGGGAAATGCCAAGAAGCCCAAACCACCCCTATAGCGGCGGCCGCCTTGAAAAAACCGAGCTTCTCGGAAAGCTCCTCGAGTAAGAGCCCTCTCCAGCCTACTTCCTCTCCGAAGGCGAAGATGGCGTTTATCGTCGCGCCGGCGGCCATGGACGACGCGATGACGATTATTAGGAGATAATTGGGATCGACTACGCCGCTTAGACCTAGCTGCTTGACCAGGAGATCAGCGGGGTTTCGAACCGGGATACTTAGGAGAGATGCGTAGAAAACGCTTAGGCCGGCTATTCCGAGGGGCGCTGCGATCGCCGTTAGGAACCACTTCGCGAACCCTCTCCCGAGCCCTACGCCGTATCTCCTCAAGCCGTCGATTATCCTCGTTTTAGATAGTGAAAGCGCGGCGACCACGCCTATGAATGGAGCGTACATCCTCGCGGTCAATAGCGTTGAGTAAATTAGTGGTACTCTTTGAGGCCCTCCTAGAAGAGCTACGAGTCCGTCGAGTAGATATGCGAGGGAAAAGGAAACCAGGAGAAAGATGAAGACTTTGAAGGCGGATCGGGAGATCTTCATCCTACTGGAGGTTCGCCGCCGACTTTAAAGCCTGAGCCCTTAGCTCAGCCCGCCGTATTAAGTCCTCGACCAAATCTTTGACGGGTATCTCGGCCTCCAGCGCGAGGGCCCGCGCGTTGGTGTAAGCCTTCACGATCAGAGGTGTTATGGTCTCCTTCGTTACGTAGCCTATCTCGGTGGCGAGGGCCAGGGCCTGGCCATGAGCGGCCTTTAAGTCCTCTGAGAACTTCTCTAGGTCTATCTCGAGGTCTTCCTTAGTTAGGAGGACGCCGTCCTCGAAAGCCCGCTCGATCGAAACGCCTTTCAGCACGGCCTTGATGTCGAGCCTCGCTAGGAGAGATGCGAGAGCCTGTGAAATCTCGTCACCCTTCTTCGCGACCACCGTGTCCTTGGCGATCCAGATCTGCCCTCCCTCGATCTTTGTCGGGATCTTAAGCTTCCCGAACTCGCTGAGGATCGGGCCGGGTGGAAGCCCGGTGTTCATTTCGGGTACGACTATGTCGAAGTCTGCTTTCTCTCCGGCTTTCGCGTGCATCGGGATCCTGTTCTTGTCTAGGGTTAGCTTGAGCTTCAAGGCGCTCGTGTTCGAGAAGATGAAGCCTACAGGCTCCTTGATGTCTTCGATGAGCTTTACGAGCTCGGGTTTACCGGCCTTCTCGGCGGCTATCTTGAAGAGATTTCTCTTCGCGACCCTGAAGACCGCTTCTCCTCTGAGCTTCTTTCTTATCTCGTGAAGGAGGTTAGCTCGAAGCCCCGTGAGCTTGAAAACCGCTACGACCCGGTGAGCCGAGATGAGCTTGGATAGCTCCTCGACCTCCTCGATCTTCCACTTTGGAATCGGCCTCTCCCGCTTAACGACAGCCTCCGCCGACAATTCCTAACCCACCAAACCCTGAACTAGGTTACATTTAACCCCTAATTTTCCTCTTCTACTCGAACTCAACTTTCACGGGCTCTCCCATCGTCTTCTTAACGTAGATCGACTGAACGTTCCTGAACCTCCTCTCAAGCCTGTCAACGACCTTTGAGATGACGGCCGCGGCGTTCTCCGCGAGCTGCTTCGAGTCCATGTCCTCGGTCCCTATAAGGCACATCACCTGAGGGTTCTTCCGCATATTCACGATGACGCTTCTCTTCAAGCTCTTAGCCAGCGCCGCTAAATCAGTTCCCTGAGGAATGGGCTGAGGCCTCTTTCCCCTGCCTCCTAAAGCCGCTCCCAGCGCCCTCGCGGCAAGCCCCATGAGAGAAGGCTCAACAAGGAAAAAGTCGTATTGAGAGGCAAGCTTCCTGGCCAGCCTCCTGTTCCCGACAAGCGTTTCGAGCTCCTCGCGCTCGATGACTCGATCGACTTCCGGGATCTTCTTAGCCTCGGATGCGAGGGCTGGGCCGGCTATGACGCAGATCTTGCTGGGCTTGCTTCCCCGGCCATGGGGGAGCTCGACGGCCTCGTAGATCCTGTTTTCAGGCTTCTTGAGATCCACGTCCCTGATGTTTATGACGAGCTCGATCGATTGCTTGAACTTCCTGGGCTTCCCGGCCTGCTTCGCCTTCTCTATTGCCTCCATCAGCGAGCTCTCGATCGTCCTGAGCATTCCCGTTCCTCCTAAGCCCCGGGAAACGCTCGATTTAAATATTCTCGCCTCAGGATTCCTCGGCCTCGGCTATCAGCTGATCATATTTTCCTTCATCGACTTCTTTTATGACCTCTTTAGCCCGCTTTCCATCGACGGTGACGCCCATGCTGAGGCAGGTGCCGAGAACCTGCTTAACCGCCGCTTTCAAGCTCTTAGCCCTCATATCGGGCATCTTGAGCTTCGCGATCTTCACGACTTGCTGCATCGTTAGGTTTCCGACGAAATCCGCATTAGGCTGGCTCGAGCCCTTCTCGATCCCCGCTTCCTTCACGATCAACGCTGTGGTCGTCGGGGTTCCGACCTTAACCCGGAAGCTCTTGGTATCCGTGTCGACGATTACCTCGACGGGAACCCTCATCCCCTTAAACTCGCTCGTCTGCTTATTGATTTCCTCGACGACTTGTAGGACGTTTAGGCCTAGAGGCCCCAAGGCCGGGCCTATCGGAGGCCCAGCGTTCGCCTCTCCTCCTGGAATCAGGAACTTCAAGGTCTTCTCAGGCATTCTCTTAAGCCCCCTTATGCTTCACTACCCTGACCTGATCCGCGGGAACTGAGATCGGTAGGGGGAAAGCCGCGTCCGCGGGCTCTATCGTTACTTCATTCTTCGGCTTATCCACCCTAATAACCTTACCGCTTATCCCCTGAAGAGGCCCTGAGATTATCTCGACTACGTCTCCGGCGGAGAGCATCTCGACCGCCGGTTTCTCGGTGAGGTGGACCATCAGCTCCTCCTTCTTCACGGGCATTATCGCCCTCGCCTTGACGTGCTTTATTCCCTGGGTTATTAGGGAGACTTTCTCCTTGCTCTCCGCCTCGAGGAAGATGTAGCCCTTTATCCCAGGGAGGACTATTATCGCGTAGATCCCGTCTTCGGGAGACGCTATCCTGGCCTCGATTATCCTGGCCACATTTCGCTCCTGCCCGGCCGTAACCTTGACCATGAAGAACCGAGGCCTCTTAGGAATGGGCTGCTGGCTCGTTTCCCCCCACCTCCTAGACTCCTTGAATAGCTAAGGCTATGAACTTGACCACGAAGGCTATTCCGCCTATCGCAGCCACCCCGAGCAGAGTTATCTTAATCGCCGTCACGAACTCCTGCTTCGTGGGCTTCCTCGTGAGCCTGAGGGTTACCGATGAGAGCTTGAAGAAGTCCTTAAACCCCATTCCCGAGAATTCGCCGGGCTTCCACCATATAATGTTTAGCCCCGGTCCGGGAGCCTTGTTAAAGATTTTTTAACAGAGCTCGTTGAAAGAGTACTCGGATGAAATCTCGCCGATCAGTTTCACCGATCTACAACGTCTTGGATGGAGTAGCTTCGCCCGTCAGGCTGAGAATGCTTAGATCGCTGGCGAGGCAGAAGCTCGGCTACTCGGAGCTCGCGAAAGCCGTCGGGATGGATAGGAACAAGGACGCGGGGAAGTTTTCCTACCATTTAAAGAAGCTTCTGAGCTGCGGTTTAATAGAGGTCGATTCCTCGGTCGGAAAATATACCCTATCCCAGAAGGGAGCCACGGTTCTGAAATATTTGGACAAGATCGAGGAAGAGCTCGGAGAGAAAACCTTGATGATCGTGAGGAGAAGCGATCAGCTCATAGAACCCTTCAACAAGGATAAGATCTCAGAGGCCCTGGTGAAGGAGGCAAGGCTCTCGCCGAAGCTCGCCCGGGAAATAGCCTCCATCGCGGAAAAGAAGCTGCTGGACTTGAAAATCGATTATCTCACGGCCCCGCTGATCAGAGAGCTCGTGAACTCGATCTTACTCGACATGGGCTTAGAAAAATACAGGCATAGGCTCACGAGGCTCGGGATGCCCCTCTACGACGCGGAGAGGCTCCTCAAGAAAACTTTTTCCTCAGGAGATTGGCGGATCTTCCTCGAGAAATCCTCGGGATCGATCGCGAGAGAATACGCTCTTCTCGACTTTCTCCCCAGAGAAGTCGCCGAGCTTCACCTAACAGGTAGGATTGATATCTACCCGATAAGCAGTTGGGTAACGGGTTTTTTCGCGAGAAAGTTATCGATAGACCCGGGAGACGTCATTAAATCCTCCGTGAAAATAGTTTTCGCCTCATTCTCAACTAAGAAGGAGATTAAGATCTCAGGTCCACGCCAGCAAGTAAAGAAGATTCTCGAAGCACTTTCGCGAATGCCCCTAGACAAGCGATTGATATCACTGGAATACTCCGACTCCACGCTGGAATCCCTCAAGAACCTCGATACCCAATCTAGGAGAAGGCTCGGATTAATAGTGGACTTAGCCAAGCTCGATCTAAGTGAAGTCGGGAAAGTTAACAAGACTTTGATGAAAGCTAGGTTAAGACACGTTTACTCTACTTCCGACGAAGTCGGGTTCACGGGATTCGTATTAGACGAAGAACGCAGAGACCTTCACTCGATAATCTCGATCAACGTCCTCGGAGCCGCGTTAGAGGAGAAAGGAGATCTCGACGCCACGCTTCAGAGAATATCCGACTACGTAAAACTCGTTATACCTATCGTAAAAAGGGAGCTAAGTCTCATCAATA
>JAGGVM010000124.1 GCA_021157985.1 Nitrososphaerota archaeon
GTATCTTAACACCTTCCCTTAGAAATCGCTCATAGGTTTCTCTCACGATCTGCCCCGCCTTCGTCTTTCCTTGAAGGTGATTTCGAACCGTCGACTCGGATCTCCCGAGCTCGTCCGCTATCTGGGGGATGCTCATCTTCGCTTTCTCCCGCGCTAAGGCTGCCGCCGCCACCGCGAGGCTGTCGATCCAAGTTAGTCTCTCCTTCGGGTTCTCGAGTTCCTTGAGGACTGTTGGGCTGAATATGCTCGCTATTAGCAGAGCTGATTCGAGCTTGTGGATCTGCTCTCTTCCGACCGGGGTTAATGGGACTTCCTCGCTCATCTATCTCACCTCCCGGGGGATCTCCATACTCTCCTTCTTCACGACGATCCCTTTATCTGTTATCTCGAATGGATGTCTTCTCATCGAGTGAGCGGTTCCCCTCATCTTCCAGACGATCAGGCTTCTCCGCAGCTCTCCCCCGATCTCGTCTAGGTCGAGCCTCACGATTCCGTCGGCTGCGTGCTCAACGCCCGGTCCGCCGAAGCCCCGCTCAGTTACGCTCACCTGCGAGATCAAGATTGACGTGCACCCCATCCCCGAGAGGATCTTCTTAAGCTGGAGAACCATGCTCCTAGCGAGGACGGGCTTGGTGATGTAGAGAGTTGTGACCGAGTCGACGACCACACGCTCCGCTTTTGTTTCCCTGATCGCGGCTCTGAGCACGTCGACGAGGGCCTGGAAGTCGTCGGGAGCTCTAACTACGTATCTCTCCCGCTTAGCCGCTTCACCTATCCCGGCCGTAAAAGCGTCAACTATCGCGAACTCTCCGGCTGATTCATATTCTGATATATCCCACCCGAATTGAGACATCGAGATCCTGATTTGAACGGGGTGCTCCTCGAGGGCGACGAGTACTCCATGCTCACCCCTTTTCAGGCCGTTATAGAGGTATTGATATCCGAAGATGGATTTACCCGTGCCGGGTCCCCCCGCGAGCAAGACCACGTTCCTCCTCGGGATCCCGCCCTTCAGGATATCGTCGAATCCGGGTATTCCGGTTATAACTCTCTCCATAGAGATCCCACGTAATGTTTTTCGTGAACGATGTATAAAGCATTTTTCCGAGGGGCGTTGCATCCATATTTATGGATTCGATCAAGTCTATATTGGGTCGGCGTCTTTTCCCCTAGTTTGAGGAGCGGCCGCCGGAGAGCGCCCTGTAGAGGTTAAGTGCTTTTCTCGACTTCGATGTTCATGATTTCTCTCCTTTCGATGGCCTGGAGCGCCGAGTGCATCGGGATTATTATCGGCTTCCCCGATTCTTCGTCGCGATAGATCTTCGCCTCGATATTGAAGACCTCTCTTAGAAGCTTTCTCGTGAGGATCTTCCAGGGTTCTCCGATCCTAACGATTCTCCCGTTTTTCATGACTAAGAGCTTATCGCTGTACCTCGCCGCGAGGTTCAGGTCGTGTATCGCGCATATTATCGTTAACTCGTTTTCCATCACAAGCCTCCTCAATAAGCTCATTATTTCCAGCTGATAGTTTACGTCGAGGTTCGCGGTAGGCTCGTCGAGCAGCAGGACTTCAGGCTCTTGAGCGAGGGCTCTCGCGATCAAAACTCTCTGCCTCTCTCCACCACTTATCTCCTTTATCGATCGATCGGCGAGATGCAGGACGTTAGTAAGCTTCATCCAATACCTGACTTTTTTCTCATCCCCTTCGCTCTCGATCGAGAACCTTCCAAGGTGAGGATGCCGCCCCATCATCACCACGTCGAAGACTTTGAAGTCGAAGTCGATCTGAGTGTTCTGGGGAACCACAGCGATCTCCCTGGCCAGCTCTCTCCAACCCATCTTTGAAATGTCTCTGAAATTCAAGTAAACGGACCCCCTCACGGGTTTCAAGGCTTTATCGATCACCTTCAGGAGAGTCGTCTTTCCCGAGCCGTTTGGGCCGATTAATCCGATGAACTCTCCTCTATTCGCTGAGAAAGTTATCCCATCCAAGGCCTTGATCGAGTCGTAGTAGAATTCAATCCCGCTTACTCGGAGCCTCACATCCTCCCCCTCCTCATCAAGTATATGAAGAAAGGAACCCCGCATAACGCGGTGATAACCCCGACCGGGATCTCCATCAAACACCGGGCAGCCGTATCCGCCCAGACTAAGAAGATTCCACCCGCTAGGGCGGAGGAAGGGATCAGGATTCTGTGGTCAGGTCCCACGATCAACCGCATTATATGGGGCATCATTAAGCCCACGAAGCCTATCGATCCGGCGAAGGCGACCGCGGCGCCCGCGGTCATCGACGCCAAGATGGGCAGCAGCTTCTCAATTAGATGCACGTTCACTCCGAGCGATTGGGCTGTCTCCTCGCCGAGGAGAAGCGCGTTAAGGTCTTTTGAGAAGGCGAAGGCTGTGAAGGCGAACGCGACGACTATTGGAATTATCATCTCATTCCTCAGCCAATCCGCGCCCCAAAGCCCGCCCATGAGCCATAGAATTATCTTGTGGGCGTCTTTGCTTAAGGCCCAGATTACCGCTGAGAGGATTGCTGAGAACATGTATGAGATTGCTATTCCGGCGAGTAGGAGGGAGCTCGTGGTGAGTCTTCCGCAGAACTTTACCACTCCGTAAACGAGAGCCGTGGCCGCGAGGCCTCCCGCGAAGGCCGCTAGGGGCGTCGTGTATAACCCGATTACCGGCGGAAGGAGGGTCATGGAGAGCGCTGCTCCCAAAGCGGCTCCGGGAGAAACTCCTAGGATATATGGGTCGGCCAGCGGGTTCCTGAATAATCCCTGCATGATGACTCCTGAAAGCGAGAGGGCTGCTCCGATTACCGCTGCTAAGATGGCTCTCGGAAGCCTGATTTCGAGAATTATGTTCACGTGGCTCTGAGGAAGCGGCGCGGCTATCAGCCCAAGTTTACTCGCGATTATCGCGATTACTTCGGATGGCTCTATGTAGACAGGTCCTATCGCCGTTGCTGTGATTATCGAGGCAAACAGCCCGAAAATTAAGTAGAGAAGAATAGCCCGCCACCTAAGCAGTTTCCTACGGACTATCCCCACTTCTTCTCCTATCTTTAGAAGCTGGTTTTCCCGCACGCTATCTCCTCCCGATCTCTTCAACCTTTTTCCCCGGCTTTGATCGCTATGTATATCGCTGAGGATACCGCGGCTATCACAGCTATTACCGAGAGAATCAACAAGAGGGTAACGGTCTCTTTCAGCCTCTCCAATTCCCCGCGAAGCTCTACAATATCCTTCGAAGCTTCCGAGAGCTGGGAAGAAGTAGACGCGGAGACGTCGCCGACCTTTTTCTCGAGCTCGCCTACCTTGTTCGCCAGCGAATCCACTTTCGATGATAGGGGCGACAGGTTTTGAGCCAAGTATTCTTGAGCGAGTTTTGCGAAGGAATTTCTCGCCTCTTCCAGCATTTCTTCCGCCGTGGGTGAAACCTTTATGATCGTTGACAGGGATCCGGCTTTCACGATGTACACGCCTTTTTTCTCCGCTGTGAAGGTGAAGTTCAGCAGCTTGCTTTCGCCGGGGTTGAATTGAATCGTCTCCGAGTATTCGCTTCCATTGATTTCGAGTTTCACGGTTTTCTCGCCTGCGACTAGGCCGGGGTTTTTCACCTTCACGTAGACCGTTAAAAGATCTCCGACGATGGCTCTGCTCGGAGCTATCAGTTGATCGACTTCAACGGTCTCTCTCCACAGGGTGGGGTGAAGCGCTTTCACGACTTCCTCGAAGAATATGGCGAGCCTCGGGCCAGGCCTGCTCAATATATCCGGGTCTATTAGGTGGATCTCTCCGTGGATCAGTCCTTTCTTCTTCAGCTCCATCACTTCCTGGTAGATCATCTCTTGGCCGTGTTCGTAGGGAACGATTAGGTGGGGTGGATCGCGTTCGACGAGTTCCTCCTCGCTTATCGAAGCCCACCAGTTCTTATCGGAGAAGGCGTTCCTTCCTCCAGCGCGTTCGATCACGTCTCCTATGTAGGTTCCATTTCCAGCGACGTAGATGGGGTTAACCCAAGCTATCTCCGCTGCCTCAACTTTTTCCACTCCTTTGAGCCTTTGTTCCCAGAAGGTTATCGCGTCGTTCAGATTTTTGATGAGGCTCTCGGCTTTTTCATCTGCCCAGCAAGCCCTACCTATCAGCCTTATGCTGTGATAAACTCCCTCGACGCTCTTAGGCGTGTTGAGCACGACCACGGGGATCCCGAGCTCATCGAGTTTCCTGACGAAATCCGGTGAAAGCAAGTTGTGACCTATTACGAGATCCGGCTGCAAGGCGACGACTTTCTCCAAGCTAGGGTTAACGAACTCCCCCACCACCGTTATCTCTCCGGCTCCAACCTTCTCCAAGACCTCGGGAGGATAATTGCACTGAGCGGTCACCCCGACCACTCTATCCCCAAGCCCGATCGCGAAGAGGGTCTCGGTGACGCTCGGCGCGAGAGAGACTATCCTCCTAGGCTCCTTAGGTATATTGATCCTCCTCCCGAAATCGTCCACGACCGTGATTCCGCTATTACCTGCTGCGGCTGCTGAAAACGTCGAAAACACGATAAGCAGGAGCAGTAAGAGCGCCGCTTTCCGCACCTCGCCTCGCCCTTCTCGATCAGAGCCTCGGAGAGATATAAGGATGGATTATCCATCCAAGTTCGGTATTACTCAAAACTCCTATAAACAGCCCCTAAACATTTCGAAAAAGGATGAGGAGGCCCTCGATTGCTGAGAGGGTGATGAAGCGGGGTTTATCCCTGATACTCTTCTTCGATTAACCCCGGGGGGTTTAGGAGGTCTTCTTAAGGTGTGCAGGCTCGTTGGGGTGATTTCGGCGGAGGGAGTCGAGGCCGAAGAGTATCTGCTTAGGGCGGAATGCGGGCTCTTCGAGCAGGCGGTGAGGGGTAGGCAGGGAGATGGCTGGGGGCTGGCCTGGTATCGGGATGGGCTTCCCCTCGTGGTGAAGAGCGAGAAACCCGTCTACGCTGAGCGGGATCGCTTTGAGAAGGCCGTTGGCCAGGTGTCTTCCAAGATCCTCGTCGCCCACGTGAGGAAGGCCAGCAACCCCAGGAACCTGCCCAGAGAGCTGATAATAGGGCTTGAGCACACCCAGCCCTTCCGATACGGGGAACGCGTGTTCGCGCATAACGGCGTGATAAGGGTACCCGACGAGGCCATGGAGTTCCTAGGGGACTATGAGAGGCTCGTGAAGGGAAACAACGACAGCGAGGTCTACTTCGCGCTCTTAATGAGGGAATGGGATGGGCTTGGAAGCCCCTCTGAGGCTTTGAGATCGCTCGAGGAGATCCTTTGGAAAGCGCTTGAGAAATCGGGTAAAGATCATCCAGCTCCTTTCAGTAGCCTAAACGCGGTCTTCTCAGATGGATCGAGGCTCTACGCGTATAACCGGTTCCCGGATGAGGAGAAGCTTAAGTCGCTGAAGTCGCTCTGCTATGGAGATTCCCCATACTATCTTATGACCTATCAGGTTGATGGAAAGGGTCTTGTCGTGGCTTCGGAGAAGCTCTGGAAAAAGGGGGAATGGAGGCCTCTCGGAAACGGCTTTCTCCTAACCGCTTGGATCGAGGACGGTGAGGTAAAGTATCAAATCGAGAAGGTCATCGGGTGAGCCTTTCGAAAAACGCGTTAAGCCTATAAGAACCGCGTGGGACAATTGTGTCGGGCTCCGAGATGAAGAAGCCCTTAACAGCTGATCCATGATGACCCGGGGTTCAGCTGCTGATCGGAAGATCACTCGGAGGAAAACGGTTTTTCTCTTAATATTAGTTGCAGCCTCCGCGGTCGGAGCGGTTTTCGGCGTGCTTCAGGCCGAGGTTCA
>JAGGVM010000070.1 GCA_021157985.1 Nitrososphaerota archaeon
AGGATCTTGTAGTCGTCGCGTTTCACTATGACCTTGACGAAGTAGTCTTTCACCTTCATGGCCTGGCCCATCGCTGTGTTCTCGTACTTGTAGTATCCGACGAGTATGTTGTCTTTTCCGTATTTCTTCTCGGCTTCGGATTGGAGCATTCCAACGCTTCCGACTTCTGGATGCGTGAATATCGCGTGGGGAACAGCGTGGTAGTCCACTTTCTCCCTTCTCCCGAGGAAGGCGTTGTTGAGGACGACGATGCTCTCGTAGTTCGCTTTATGCTTGAAGAGGTATTTCCCGTTCGCGTCGCCGCATGCCCAAATGTTCTCCTTCGTCGTCTCCAGATACTCGTTCGTTATTATCCAGCCCCGCTTATCGGTTTTCACGCCGGTTTTCTCGGGCTTCGTTATGTCGGAGTTGGACGCCCTACCCGCCGCGACGAGTATCTCCTCCGCGTTTATCGTCAGGGATTCACCCGTCTTAACGTGCTCCGCGTGCAGGATCTTCTCTCCATCCCGTTTCTCGACCTCGACGACCTTGTAGTTCGTGTAGATGTTCATTATTTTGGATAGCTCTTTCTCTAGGAGCTGGGAGATCTCGGGTTCCTCGGCGTAAGCGACCCGGGGAAGCATCTCGATTATCGTAACTTTTGATCCCATCGAGGCCAGGAAGAAGCCTAGTTCGAGGCCGATGAATCCCCCGCCTATGACGGCCACGCTTTTCGGGAGCTTCCTGACCTTCGCGAAGAAATCGTCGCTCGTGACGTATCCTGCTTCTTTGAGCCCTTTTATCGGCGGTATGAGGGGTCTCGAGCCGGTGCAGAGGAGGATTTTCTCTCCCCGGATCAGCTCGCCTCCGACGTCCACCGTGTATTCTCCGACGAACGTTCCCGTGGTCCTGTAGAGATCTATGTTCGGATGGCTTCCGATTCCCCGCTCGATCATCGCGCTCTCCTCCATTATGTCCTCGTAGGCGCTTTCCATTATCTGCTCGAAGTCGACTCCCTTGATATCCGCGTTTATCCCGAATTCCTTCGCCCGCCTTATCTCGGCCAGGAGCTTAGCGGGGTAGAGGATCATCTTAGAGGGAATGCATCCGCGGGTTAGGCATATTCCCCCGACGGGGCCGTTCTCGATAACGGCGACCTTGAGGTTCGGATTTATCCTCAAGACCTCCGAGATTATGTTCATCGCGGAGCCTGTTCCAAAAGCTATAACATCGTATTCCTTCATCTCTCCGAGCCCGAGGCATCAACACAACTTATATCCATTACTACGATCACTAACCCGGTGAAAAGACTTAGAACGACGCCGACGACCCTGGAAAAACGGTTAAACCCTAAATATTTCCGGGGAAAATCTGAGCCTGCTGGTAGAGTAAAGGGATGCCGGGGTAACTCAGCCTGGCTAGAGTGCGGGGCTCATAATCCTCGCTTAGGCTGGTCAGAGGGTGCATCCCCGTTGTCCCGGGTTCGAATCCCGGCCCCGGCACTCTAATTATCGACTATTCAAGGGTCGCGGTTCGTTTTTCCGGCTAGCTTCTCGGCGAGTGTTAAAGCGTTTAACATGCTTTTCTCGCTGGCTATGCCTTTTCCGGCTATATCGTAGGCGGTTCCATGATCCACGGATGTCCTGACATAGGGAAGCCCGAGCGTGACGTTCACCGCCCTCTCGAATCCCAAGAGCTTCACCGGGATGTGGCCTTGATCGTGGTAGAGGACTATTACGGCGTTGAACTCGCCTTTCAGAGCGCGGTAGAAGAGGGTGTCGGATGGGAGGGGACCTTCGATCTCATAGCCCATTTCCCTAAGCCTCTTCACCGTCGGCGTCAGGATCTTTTCTTCCTCGTTTCCCATGATCCCGCCCTCGCCTGCGTGGGGGTTTAATGCTGCCAGGGCCATGGCCGGTTCTTCTCCGAGCTTCCGCAGGAACTCGGATGTGAGCTTAACCGTTGTGATCACCTCGTCTGGAGTGACCACTTCGGGAACCTGCCTCAGCGGGATATGGGTCGTTACGTGGCTGACCCTGAGCTCGTCCAAGTATAGGAGCATCTTCGTCTTCACCCCTCCCGCTAGATCCGCGAGGAGACCCGTATGGCCCGTGAACTTTATCCCCGCTAGGTTCACGGCGAGCTTGTTGACGGGGCCCGTGACGAGCGCGTCGGCTTTTCCCTTCATCACGAGCTCGGCTCCCTTCACGATGTATCGATAAGCGTATAGCCCGGCTTCCGGGGTGGGTTTCCCCTTGGGGACCTCGCCTCCGAGATCGATTACGGCTACGGCGTTCTCGAGGGCTTTGGGCTCGTCAACGCTCTTGAACTCGATGCTCACGCCGCATAGCTCGGCCGCTTCCTCCAAAACCTTGATCGAGCCGATGACCGTGACCGGAAACCGTTTCTTGGCGAGCGCCTTCACCACGACCTCCGGGCCTATTCCCGCCGGATCGCCCATCGTCAAGACTATCATCTCAGCCACCTCCACATCCTAACGAGAATGTCTTCTCCGCCGAATCCACCCGCCTTCGTTAGAAGCGGTTTTCCATCGAGCCTTCCGCCGATGATCCATCCGGCCGCGATCCCGGTCTCGGGAGACCTCCCGATCCTCACGCCTTTAGCTCCCAAGCGTTCTAAGATAAGCTTGGAGGTTTCTCCCCCGACTATGATCAAGCCTCCGATAAGTGGAGCCACTTCATCGACGAAGTCCGCTAGCGTCCACCAGCTCTTTTCCTCCGCGGGGTCTCCGAGATAGGATGCGACTGCGAGGTCTCTTCCGCTGCGTAGAATTGCGAGGGCTTCCCGCCTCTCTTTCAGAGACTCGCGTAGGGGTATGTGACGTGAGAGATTTTCCAGCTGTTTCAGGGTCGTCGGGTTTTTCGATCCCGATACTATGAGTATCGGCCCGCTTGAGGAGGGTTTCTCGGGCTCTATCGTTCCCAGGTATCTCGAAAGCTCCATCGCTAGGCCCGCGCTTCCCGAAATCACGTTCACGAGTCCTTCCTCGATGATCGAGTTGAACGCCGTGGAGAGCTCATCCCTGTTTCTCACGTCTCTGAACACCAGCACGTCTCCGCCGCCCTCACCCCAGTAACACGGCTTCAGCGACCCAGTCGCAGAGAGTATCTCCATTATGCTCGATGATTTCACCGGAAGCTCCTCCACGTATTGGGTCTTTTCAAGCGGAACCCCGTCCACGATCAGCCTTCCATCCACGACTATTCTACCCTGCTCTGGGAAAGCGGG
>JAGGVM010000069.1 GCA_021157985.1 Nitrososphaerota archaeon
ACCCCGTTTGGGAGACGTGCCTCCCTTCTTCATCGGCGTAGGTTAAGGAGACCGGGATCGAATACGATCGCCCGGATGCGAGCCTGTTCACGAAAACCTTCAGGGATAGCTGCTTTGATTCTCCAGGCGCCAGATCTCCGAGCTTAACGGAGGTCGACCCCTCGAGCAGGGTTAGCGGCGGATTCGGCAGCTGAGCTAAGCCTATCGCGACGTTTACATCTTCCGCGGTTTCCGATCCCCTGTTCGTTACCACGATTTTCAGGGTAGAGGTTTTAGCAGGTTCGAGAACCGGGTTTTCGAGGTATGCGTCCAGCACGACGCCTACTCCGCCGAGAGGCTTGATCCGCAGAGAGATTGACTGAACTTCTTGAACCGGGATGCCGTAGGAGTTCAGGTAGCTTATCACGAGCTTTATCGCGGAGGTCGAGTCGGCTAAAGCCCTGCTTGCCAACACCTTTACGGGAATATTAGTTGATGAGCCGGCCTTCAAGTTTCCGATAACGTGTTTGCCCTGGCCGCTCAGAATCGCGAGCCCCGGTGAGCCTGCTTCAACTTGGACCTCGAGGCTGGCGGCGTCGGCTGAACCCGTGTTCCTCAGAGTTATCGTCAGCTCCTGCTCCTTTCCAGGCTCCAGCTCGCTTGGATTCGCCTCGACGTCTATCGCGCTTTTACCCGGGACCCTGAACTCTATGTTCATGAAGGTTTGGGAGACGTCGTCTTCACCCCACTCGACGTATCTGACCTCGAGCACGGCCTTGTGGACCCCGACCTCGACCGACTTATCTATGTCTACCAGGAACTTGAAGTAGAAGTATCCGCCGGAGGGGATCTGCTGGACCACGGACGGCCTCGTATCACGGTCTCCGGTCACCGCGTCCCTGAATCCTTCGGGTAAGTGGAGGATTCCCTCCGCGTATCTGAAGGGCTTTTGCTCGGTGTTCACGAGCTGGACTACTAGCTGGACTCCTTCGTCTCCGGGAGCAACCTCGACCTTATTTGCGATGTCGCCGAACCACGCGTCAGCGAACTTGACGTCGGGCACGGCTTGAGCTGAGACGGAGCTAAGTAGGGGCGCGACCACCGTCGCTGCCAATAAGACTAGGAAAAATAGGCTAATTCTCTTCATGGATCACACCATCCCTTATTCTTACTATTCTCTTGGCCGGAGCCGCCGTCTCAGGGTTATGCGTTACCACTATTAGTGTTATTCCGAGCTCGCGGTTCAGGTTCGTGAGGAGGTCGACGATCTCGGAGGCTGAGGCTGAGTCGAGGTTTCCGGTCGGCTCGTCCGCGAGGATTATCTTGGGATCGGTTACTATCGCCCTCGCTATCGCGACCCTCTGCTGCTCTCCTCCGCTAAGCTCCGTGGGCTTGTGGTTCATCCTGTGAGCCAGACCTACCTTCTCCAGGGCCTCTTTCGCTCTCCGCGCCCGCTCCTCGCCGTTGACGCCTCTCACGACTAAGGGAAGCATCACGTTTTGGAGCGCCGTGAGCCTCGGAATCAGGTTGAAGGTCTGGAAGACGAAGCCTATGTAGCGGTTTCTGAGCAAGCTTAGCTCGCCGTCGCTGAGCTTGCTGGGGTCTCTCCCCTCTATGAGAACTCTTCCCCGAGTCGGCCTATCCAAGGCGCCCGCGAGATGGAGGAAAGTCGACTTCCCGCTTCCAGAGGGACCCATCACCGCTATATGCTCCCCCCTCCGTATCTCGATGCTGAGGCCTCTAAGTGCAGGGACCTCTACTTCGCCGAGCTTGTAGATCTTCCAGACGTTCTCGAACTTTATCGCGGGCGGCTCCGGCAGCTTGCTTCACCTCCGTCTCGGGGGAGATCGGCGAGAATAAAAGTTTTTTGTAACTGTCGGAGTATTATATGCGTGAGCGTGGACCGGGAGCTGGTGAGCTCTCTAAGGAAGCTCGGGCTGACCGAGTACGAGGCGAGGGCGTACGTGACGGTAGTTGAGCTCGGAGAAGCGGAGGCATACGAAGTGGCCAGGAGGTCGGGGGTTCCGAGGACGAGGATCTACGACGTCCTATCGAGGCTTGAAAGCGCCGGGCTCATCCAGCGGATAAGAGAAACGAGACCGGCGGTCTACTCCGCTATATCTCCGGAGAGAACCCTCGGGCCCTTGAAGAACCAGCTCGTCGAGGAGCTCTCGAAAGCGATCAACAAGCTGAACTACATCTATCTCTCAGGGAAGACCGCCTCTAAGTGCGAGGTCTCGCTTCTGAGGGGTATGCAGGCCTATAGGGCTTCGCTGAGATTGCTTAGGGAGGCTGGAGAAGACCTGCTAGTCAGGGTCGTCTGCCTTCCGATAGGGGTATTCGAGGAGCTCGTGGAGGAGCTTAGGAGGATCAGGGAGAAGGGCGTGAAGATCTACTTGACCGTGGACGTTAAGCTGTTGAGGGAGATGATATCCATCGATAGGATAAACGAGGTTCTCGAGGAGTTCGGTGGAAGAAACTTCGCATCCCCCGTGCCGTTCAACTTCTTCGTCGCCGACTTCGAGGACGCTATGCTCCTCTACGTTCCATCGGACTCTCCCGAGAACTGCTATGGATTCCTGGTGCAGGGAGTCGGGGATGTAGGTAAGCTGATAAAGAGGAGGTTTCTAAGCGAACATGGCTTAAGGGGCTCGTCTGGCTAAGAGCTTGTTAAGCGCGTTCACCATCGCCTCGACGCTCGCCATCACTATATCCTCTCTCGCACCCCTGGCGGATACCACGTTCCCCCGCTCATCCGCGACCTTCACTATCACTTCGGCAACGGCATCCGATCCGCCCGTAACCGCCTCAATCCTGAACTCCTTCAAGCTCACCTTGGCGAGGTTCTGCGTTATCCTCTGAATAGCTTTGAGAGAGGCGTCTACCGGGCCGACGCCTGTTTCAGCTGAAACGTATTCCTTTCCCTCTATGTCGAGCTTTACCGAGGATGTCGGGATCACGCCCGTCCCGGTCACCACCACGAGCTCTCTCAGGTCGAGGACCTTCTTCTCAGGCGGAGGAGTCTCGATCACGGCTCGCGCGATCGCCACCACATCCGTGTCGGTCACGGTTTTACCTTTGTCACCCAGCTCCTTAACCCTCCTAACTATCTCGGAGAGCTGCTCCTCCGTCGGGGTTATTCCGCTTTCCTCGAGTATCGTCTTTATACCGCGTCTTCCAGCATGCTTACCCGCGACGAGCTTCCTCACCCTTCCGACGAGCTCGGGCTTGAAAGGCTCGAAGGTAGAAGGATCGATCACAACCCCCTTCACGTGGATTCCGGATTCGTGGGCGAACGCGTTGTCTCCTACCACCGGTTTATGGGGTTGGATGGGTACTCCCGTGAGCCTTCTGACGAGCTGGGATAACGAGTATATCT
Organism: Nitrososphaerota archaeon; assembly: GCA_021157985.1. GTDB lineage: Archaea > Thermoproteota > Nitrososphaeria_A > Caldarchaeales > Wolframiiraptoraceae > Wolframiiraptor. The sequence continues at coordinate 3,359 of JAGGVM010000069.1, forward strand.
TCGATGTATCGACGCCGGTCTTCTTCTTGTAGAGGAGGTGTAGGGCCATGACGACTTCTTCGAGGGCCGCGTTTCCCGCCCGCTCGCCTATACCGTTCACGGTGACGTGAGCCTGAGCGGCTCCCGCCTCGATCCCGGCCAGGGTGTTCGCGACCGCTAAGCCGAAGTCGTTATGGCAGTGGACGCTTATCGGTATTTTCACGGCCTTCTTCACCTCCGATACAAGCTCGCGCATCGTCTCAGGCGTCATGATTCCAACCGTGTCGGGTATGTCTATTCGATCGGCTCCGGCTTCCTCCGCGGCCTTGGAGACCTCTTTGAGAAAAGCTAGGTCTGTTCTCGTCGCATCCATCGGGGAGAACTCGCAGATGAAGCCGTGATCCTTGACGTATGAGACCGCGTCTTGAACCTTCTCGATCACCTCTTCTCTGCTGACCCCGATTATCCTGAGGTGGACGTCGCTCGTCGAGAAGAAGACGTGAATGGTCGTTGGATCAGACTTCATGGCCGCGTCGATGTCCTCTTTCACGGCTCTGGCGAGCGCGCATACCTCCGCCTTCAAACCGGCCTCCGAAATCAGCTTAACGGCCCTCCGCTCCCCCTCGGAAGCCACCGGGAAACCCGCTTCTATGACGTCTACCCCGAGCCTGTCGAGCTGTACAGCTATTTCGAGCTTCTGCTCCGGGGTGAGGGTTACTCCAGGCGTCTGCTCTCCATCCCTTAGGGTTGTATCGAAGATTCGGACATACTCGCTCAATTTGAGAAATTGAGCCTCAGAGCTGTAAATTAAGTTTTCTCAGAGATCTCAGCCAATATCTCGGCGACCTTCCCTCCAAAAGAGGTTGTGGACTCGCTTCCCCCCAGATCCGGAGTTGAGATCCCCCGCCTCAGCGCTTCCTCAACGGCCTCAGCCAATAGTCTGGAAGCCGTCAAAGATTTTTCGTCACCGTTCTTAGAGCCCAGCCACTCGAACATCATGGAGGCGGAAAGTATCATCGAGACCGGGTTCGCTATGTTTTTGCCCGCTATATCGGGAGCGCATCCGTGGACCGGTTCGAATACCGCGAAGCCCTCGCCTATGTTTCCGGAGGGAGCTAGGCCTAAGCCGCCGACGACTTGAGCCGCTTCATCTGATAGGATGTCGCCGAACATGTTCGTGGTTACGATGACGTCGAAGTCTTGTGGAGATCTTATCAAGTTCATCGCAGCCGCGTCGACGTACATCTCGGAGAAGGATACTTCAGGATATTCTTTTGAAATCTCTCTGCAGGTTTTGGCGAAGAGGCCGCAGGTAAGCCTCATGACGTTTGCCTTATGCACCGCGATGACCTTCCTCTTCCGCTTCAACGCGAGCTCGAAAGCGTAGCGCGCTATGCGCTCCGACCCGCGCTTGGTTATGACCCTGAGCCCTATTGCGGCGTCATCAACCTCGTACTCATATCCCTTATACAAGCCCTCCGTGTTCTCCCTGACTACGACCAAGTCTACATCAGGTCTCAAGGCCGGAGCCCCGGGGAGAGATTTCGCAGGCCTCACGTTCGCGTAGAGATCGAACAGCTGCCTTATCTTCACGATCACGTCAGCCGCCGTTTCGCCCACCGGCCCCTTTAAGCACGCGTGGGATTCTCTCAGGATCTCAACCGTGTCCTCGGGCAGAGGCTTACCGCGCTCTGCCAGGCACCTGTCACCGGCCTCAGCCTCGATTATCTCAAGGTCTAGGCCTAGGATTTCCTCGACTTTCGAGATAACTGTTAGGGTGGCTTCAGACTGCTCGGGCCCTATGCCGCCCCCTCTTATCAGCGCTATCTTGTACCTCAAGAGCGATCACTCTAATCCGAGCTTTTTCCTCGTATAGGCTACTAGTCCTCCGGCGTTGATTATGTCGAGGGCGAGCTTCGGCAGGGGCTTTGCCCTGATCCTTGTTCCCTTAGTCTTGTTCTCGATCAAGCCGTTCACGACGTCGACGGAGAGAACGTCTCCTTCTTCGACTTTCCCGGATAGATCCGCTTCCAGTATTGGGAGACCTATGTTTATCGCGTTTCGATAAAAGATCCTGGCGAAGAACTTCGCGATCACGCATTTCACGTTCGCGTATTTCAGGGCGACCGGCGCCTCCTCCCTGCTCGATCCGC
>JAGGVM010000107.1 GCA_021157985.1 Nitrososphaerota archaeon
ACTGCTGGGCTGGAGTTTTGAACTGAGTGTAGTGGCAGTGCCCGCAGTAGTATCTGTCTCCGTGATCGGCCATTATGTATCCCTGGCCGCATCTAGGGCAGTAAACGACTTTCGCCACGACCTTTCCCCCTTCCACCTTGTACTTCTTCCAGAGCTGAGACTGCTTACCCAACTTGCTTCGCCTCCTGCTCTAGGAGCCCATGTCTCTTGAGAATATGCTTCCTCTCATATTTTTTGGCGTCCTCAACCGTGTCGTAGATGTGTATATGTGCCCGCGCCGTCTTAGTCCCGAAGAGAGACTCCATCTTCTCGACTATAACCCTCTCAACTTCGACTCCATATTTCTCCGCGACGAGCTTCCGCACCTCATCCCTCTTCGGGGTGGCTGAGTCGTAGATTATCAGGGCGTCGAGTTCATGCCTGCTTAGAAGCGGGTTCTTTCTCTCGTCTTTGACCTCGAGCTTCACGCCGCCTCAGCCTCCTCCTTCTTGACCGGAACCATGACCGCGTTTATCTGAGCTATAGCGTCGCTGATCACGTTCCCCCTCACGGTCTTCCTTCTCCTCAAACCCTTCTTCCTCCTCTTCTGCCTCCGCTTTTTCTTCTTTGATGGGGGCTTTTCCAGCGGCTTGAAGCCGACTCCGCCTGACAGAAGGATTCTGACCCTCCTGGCGCCGCTCACGTCCGGTCTCATCGGGAAGCCGTCTCTATCCGTTCCGCCCGTGATCCTGATTTTATACCCCTTTAGCCCTATGATCGATCCGTCGAGCTCGTCGCCGATCTTCTTCCCCACGAAGAGGGTGAAAACCTTAGGGTCGAGTTCGATCGTTTTCGCTGTGCCGTCCTCGGGGTTCGACAGCACCAGTCTCGGAGCAGCGGCCTTCTCCGACATTCCCTCGAAAAGGATGAGAGACAGCACTATAATAACCTCGCTCCCGCTAAGCCGGATTTCACCGGATAACCCATAAATAGCCGGGATGAGGGATGGCCTTCTACCTGGCCCAGAGGGGGTCTATGCTTCGCCTTATCTCGACTATCTCTTCGAGGGCTTTCTTCGAATCCTCGTCGAGCATGTCGCTGTATTCTTTGAGGAGGAGCCTCGCATCGTTTTCGGGGATGGCCACGTAAAGGGTTTCTCCCTCGCGGATATGCCTCCCCACCACGGGCTCCCTCATGGAGATCGCGACCTTCATGCCCTTCGCGGCCTCGGAGATGCTTTGGCCGCGGTCTTGGATCTGGGCGATGGTTCCGACGACCTTTCCCTTAGAGTTCATGAGCGGGTACTTGGGCTTGATAATGCCTGCTAAGACCTCTACTCCGACTATGGCGGGTTGGCTTCGCCTGAAGACGTAGCCCTCGAGGATCTTTATCTTCCCCGGCTTCATCAGGGACTCGAAGGTCCTGAGCTTCCGCTTGGTCGTCTCCTCCCTAACCCAGTCGAGATAGTTTTCTATCAGCCTGAAGAGGACCTTCTCCTTGAAGATCCTCACGCCCTTGTTATTCGCTTCGAGCTCTAGATCCGGGTCTACCCTGACGTTGAACGCCAAGATCACTCCCTTATACTCGTCCTTCATCCGAACTACCTCCGCTTCGACGACATCCCTCTTCGAGACCTCCCCGATACCGGCGCGCCTAACCGGGATACCTCGATCCCTCAAGGTCTGCACAGCTGCCTCCAAGGTTCCCAGGGTGTCCGCTTTCAGGACGACGCCGACCTTATCCGTGCTGAGGATTATCTCGCCTACCTCGGACTTAACCTTCTCCAAGATCTCCTTCTCTTTTTCAGGTGATTCCACGACGTAGATCGGCGAGCCCGCGAGCGCTTTATCCAAGCCCTCGGCGACTATCTTCACCCCGGCAGCAGCCTCAACGAGCTCAACTCGCTTGAACTTATCCCTCGGGTCCCTCATCTCGTCGAGAGGCTTCGGTAGGAGGAGCGCCCGTATCCTCGTTATGAACGGGCCGTCAAGCCCCATAAGCGCTATCCGATCGCCTACCCTAATCACGCCATCGCTGATTATCGCGTTCACCGTGGTCCCTATCCCCTCCTCTTCGAGAACCTCGAGGACCGCTCCCTCCCCAGGCCCCTCGTGAACCATGAGCTGTTCCTTCATGAATGCTTGGGCGAGGCCTAGGAGGATTAGGAGTAGATCTGGGACTCCCTCTCCTGTTTTCCCGCTGACGGGGACGATCGCGAGGGTCTTCGTGAAGTCGCGGATATTATGGTAGAGATCGGAGTTGAAGCCGTAGAAGGATAGGTCGCCCATAAGCTTGTAGACCCTGTTCTGGAGATCCTCTCGAACCGGCTCGGACTGGGCGTTCAGGGCCTTGAGGAACGGCATGGTTCCCTGAGGCCTCCAACCGGGGATCAAGTCTATCTTCGTGGCCGCGACGACGAAGGGGGTCTTCCTCGCCCTGAGAAGCTCTATGCTCTCCCTCGTCTGCTCCTGAACGCCCTCGTTTATGTCGACGACGAGGATCGCTAGATCGGCTAAGGAGCCTCCTCTCCGCCTGAGGTTCGCGAAGGCGGCGTGGCCAGGGGTATCTATGAAGAGCAGGCCGGGGATCTCGAGCCTCTTAACCTTGATTTCTCCGAGCAAGGCTTTGCAGGTCTCGATTATCGCGTCGAGCGGGAACATGCTGGCCCCTATATGCTGGGTTATTCCCCCGACCTCCCTAGCGGCGACGAGCGTCCCCCTCATCTTATCTAAGAGGGTCGTCTTGCCGTGGTCGACGTGGCCCAGTACCGCGACTATGGGGGCGCGCAGCCTCGTCAAGGCTCATCCCAAGCGAATATCCTCCGCCACGACTTAAAAACCATAAACCATAAGAGACTTCAGCTTCTTTCCTTTACCTCAGCCTTCAGATACGGGGGCTTCCAGTAGGGTTCTCGAAGCTCAACGGCTTTTAGGAGAAGCTTCTTAAGTTCTTCATCGCTGGCCCCGGATCTCATCGCGCTGAGGAACTCTACGTGGTTGTCGCTTCGCATGAGACATGGCTTGAACTGGCCATCATGAGTTATCCGAAGCCTCGTGTTATTCATGCAGAAAACGTAGTTATACATGGGCCTAACGAACTCGACCCAAACCCCGTTGGGGAGCAGGTACTGGGTCCTGAGATGAAGCCTTCTAACCACTTTCTTAACGGCTTTCCCCCGGATCTTTCTCTCCGCATCGGCTAAGCTGTAGTAATATTTCTCGAAGATCTCGGGCGCGTTACCGCATCTAACGAGCTCGATGAGCTGGAGAATAACCTTCCCGCTTGAATCGAGGTCCGCCGCGAAATCGATGAGGTCGCTGATTTCCCCCTCGTTGATTCCCTTCATGACAACGACGTTCAGCTTGACGGGGTTGAGCCCTACCTCGAGAGACCGCCTAATAGCCTCCACGGTCTTCTCGAAAAGCATCCTACCAACTTTAGGATCCTTTAATCCAGTTATCTTGGTATACTTCTCGGGGTCAACGGTGTGCAGGCTTATGTTTATCCTCATCAGCCCCCTTTTCCTCAGCTCCCCCGCGAGCTCCGAGATCCTCAGCCCATTAGTAGTCATGGAAAGATCCCTTAATCCAAGCCTCCCGAGCCTTTCAACTATGTCGAGTATATCGGGCCTCATCATCGGCTCGCCGCCCGTGAGCTTAACCGAGTCCACCTCCAGGCTCATCGCTATCCTCGTTATCCTCTCGATCTCCCAAGGCGTCATGAGGACGAGCTTTTCCCCAGTTCTAGGAATCCCCTCAGAATGACAGAAGATACAGTTCAAGTTACATCGAGGCGTGACCGAGATCCTCAACCCCGTCACGGGCCTTCCATATCGATCAATTAACACCATTAAGTCACTAAACGAATCTATTAGGAAAAATTTAAGCTATCTCCGAAAAGAAAACTTGGGAACCGTAAGGCTCCAGAGCGAATAAAGAGCAGAAGATTAAAAAGGGATTAAGCAGGAAAAAACCGCGTTATGACGAAATCGCTCGTCGTAAACCTCGATAAATGCATTGGATGCAGGCTCTGCGAGCTCGCCTGCTCATATAAGCGTTACGGGGTCATGAACCCGGCGAAGTCGAGGATCCACGTCGTCAGATTCCCCCACGAAGCAATAGACGCGCCCATATACTGCCTCCAATGCGGCCTCTGCATATCGGCGTGTCCCTTCAACGCTCTTTCCAGAGACCTGAAGACCGGGGCGATCAAAGTTAACGAGGAAAAATGCACGGGATGCGGCGAATGCGTTCATGCATGTCCATACGGAGCGGCGGTTCTAGACCCTGAGAGCAGAAAGGTTTTGATATGCGATCTCTGCGGAGGGGATCCTGAATGCGTCAAGGTTTGCCCGACGAAGGCCTTGCTCTTCTTAGACGTAAACGATGCAGCGAAGTACAAGCGGATGCTTTTCTCGAGGCTTCAGAAGAAAGAGCTCACGCC
>JAGGVM010000155.1 GCA_021157985.1 Nitrososphaerota archaeon
TCAGAGATTCTTTTAGATCGAGGTCGATCGTTTCTTCCCCTATTTTCACGTGCATCTTTTTCAGGTCTTGGTCAACTCTTATCTCGAGGCCGCTGACCTCGTGATCCCCTGGCTTATCCGCTAAGGTGTTTAGGAGCGGGGAGTGCTGGAAGAGCTTTTCAGCAACCTGCCTGATCTTGGACGATGAGCTAAGCAGCTTTTCGGCCGAGAAACGTTTCTCATGCGCCTTTCTCTCCAGCTCTCGAATCTTCTCCTCGACGGCTTTGCGCTTCTCCGCCTCGACCCCGCGCGCCAGCTCCTCCTCATACGCGATCCTGAACGCTTTGTTAATGCTTTCGGTCTTCCGGTATCTCCATCCCTTGGACTCTAAGCTCTTCATGGGGTAGGGAAGCGGCTGGATCTCTCCTTCAGGTGAATAGGCGACGACTGGGGGACCTTTTCGGATGAGGTCTTGAAGCTTTTCCGCAGCGGCTACTATTCTCTCGATCTCCTCAGCTGATAAGTCTCGAACTTTCTTCGATTTATCGACCCCGGCCAGGGCTAGAATTTCTTCGGCGTATCTTCCTCCGTAGCCCGCTTCGGCTGCGAGCGCCGATGCTATGTTCTTCCTCGGCGTGAACTCCTTGATCATCTTTCTCAGGTTTTCCGGAGATGGGGCGGGCTTCGGGGGTGGAAGCTTGTAGATTTCTCCGGGCGCGATTCGCCTATCCTTCATCTCGAGCCTGTGGAGGGATGCTAGGATTCTGCCTTCCTCGTCGAGGACCGCGATCGTTCCTTTCGGGAGGAACTCGGATACGAGCTTTATGCGGCGCTGACCTTTCTCTAGGTTGAAGACTATTATCCGCTCTCCCTCGACCAGCTCGGCTCCCCCGACCACCGAGTTCGCTATGAGCGCTCTGAGCTCTCTGCCTCTCTGGCTCAGTTCCTTGGGTTTTTCATAGCTTCCTTCGACCAGATAGAGGGTTTTCCCCGGAATTATCCTGAGCTCTCCTGAGAATTGGCTTGTTCTAAGCTTAAGTATGATGGAGCCGTCGCTGAGGTGGTAGAGGTTGGTCACTCTAGCGCCTTGGATAATGCTTAAAATCTCGTTGAGCAATTGCTGTAACTCGAAGTAGGAAGCGTTCAAGCCCTTTCACCGGTGAAATCCTTGAAGCTGGAAGACAAGCTCTACTGGGGGAGGTTCCTCGGCGGGATATTAATGGGTTTCCTGACCTACGCCTTCAGGCTCTATGAGCCGACGATCTGGATAGGGATAGCTGTCATGATCCTAGTGTATTTCGCCTCCGCGGTTGCTTTAAGGCTCGTTTTGAGCGATGAGAAGCAGGAGGAGCTCGGGAGGAAGCTTTACCTGAGCGGCGCCGGGACGTACGTCGTTATGTGGCTGATAACCTTGGTAATCGTGGCGAACGTTTTACCCGGTTTTCAGCTAGCTTGACTTCTTCAGTTTATGTGGTTTCGGTAGGGAGTCGAGTAGGTCTATTAGGTCGAGCCATGCGCGGATGAACCGCTCGGGAGGATCATAGGCTTTTTCCAGTAGGTCCTTGAACTCGTTTTTGAAGTTCTTTTTCTTTTCTCCTCCTAGGTACTTGTTCCAGAGATTGAAGATGAAGGCGTCTCTATCGTCGGAGATGTATGCGTAGTAGATCCCATAGAGGGCTTTGTAGTATGGATCGTTTTCTCCGAGCTTGTATCGCTTCTGAATTCTCTTCAAGGTGCTTTCGGCTTTGCTGGGCTTGCCTGAGAAGAGGGCGGTGAAGAAGTTTTTAACGACCTGCTTTCCGGGCGTAGGCGTTTGACCGGTCATCGGGCTTCCTCCTCCAGATCCTCTATCCCGTTCTCGGTTATCCTGAAGAGGGCTTCTCCTTCGGGGAGGTAGGGGCTCGCGACGAGCCTCGCGATCCTGACGTTCTTTCCGGCTGCTTTTCTGAGGTAGATCCTGGTGTGGCTGGTGTGCCCGACTATGTGTCCTCCGACGGGTAGGACCGCCATGGCGCTGAAGAACTCGTCGGGCCTGGCCATGACCTGGTTCGTGACTATCGCCGCGGCGTTGAACGCTCTCGCGAGCTTGAGGAGCCTGTGCATGTGCTTGTTGAGCTTTTGCTGTCGCTCGGGTAGGTTCTGCCTTCCCACGTATTCGCTTCTGAAATGCGAGGTGAGGGAGTCTATTATGATCAGCCTTACGTTGTTTTCCTTGATTATTTTGTCGGCTTTCTCGAGGAGGAGTATTTGGTGGTCGCTGTTATAGGCCTCCGCGTAGATTATGCGCTCGCATGCCTCATCCGGGTCTAATCCCACATGTTTGGCCATCTGCATTATCCGCTCGATCCTGAAAGTGTTCTCGGTGTCTATGTAGAGCGCCGCGCCGTTCAATCCGCCTTTCTCGGATGGAAGCTGGACGTTTACCGCGAGCTGGTGGCAGATCTGAGATTTCCCGCTCCCGAACTCTCCGAAGAACTCGGTTATGGACTGGGTCTCCACCCCGCCTCCTATCAGCCTGTCCAACGCCTTGCTGCCCGTAGTTATCCTCCCAACGTCCTTCTTGAGCTCCGCGAGCTGCTTAGCGGTCACCCAGCTGACCTCGATCGCCTCCCTGGCCGCCGCGATTATCTCGGCTGCCCTCTTCTCGCCTATCCCAGCGGCTGCGAGCTCTGCCACGGTTGCGGTTGCTAGCGCTTCTATCGTTGAGTAGCCTATGTCTCTGAGCTTTTGCGCCGTGGCGGTTCCGACCGAGGGGAGGTCCTCTATCTTGAGGTATACTTTTTTCTCGGGCACCTCCTTCGACCCCCCCTGACGTGAATGCCTACCTCGCTTAGACATTATCCACTCTCCTTAGATTCTCCCGAGTATTTAAACTCGGAGGACTGGGCTGAAACTGAGCTGAAGCGGCTGTCGCGCCCGAGTAAGCCGGCTACTTTCTAGGTTGTTTCCGGGTTTCCCGCTGTTTCAGCATTGCGTCGAGGTATTCGTGGAAGAAGAACCAGATGGAGAAGATCGCGAGGGATGCGCCTATTCCTATGGCCAGGCCCGTGTAAAGGGATTGCTTGACTGGTTCGCTGAGGGCGGTGACGTCTATCAGCATCGCGGTTAAGAGGAGCATGACTATGAAGAAGAGGTAGCCCTTCATCCTGCTCTCGACGCGGATTCTCTCGATGACGCTCGAAAAGGCGGCGAACAGGATTATGGCGAGGAAGATCACGCTGATCACCCTGGCCCCGTAGATCAGGATCGAGTTAGCTACCTCGACGTAGGCCTCGCCGAGGAAGAGGTTTATCA
>JAGGVM010000072.1 GCA_021157985.1 Nitrososphaerota archaeon
GGCTGCCGGTCGCCTAGGAGATGTAGGCCAGGGATCTCTTGAACTCGCTCAGGATCTTCTCGTATTCGCGTTTCTGCTCCGGGGCTATGCTCGGCTTAACCTTCTCCAACGCCATCTTGAAGTGCCTCATGTAGACCTTGTCTATGTTGAGGTTTTCGCGAGCCGCCGCGAGAGCCGCCTCCCTGCAGACCGCCTCGAGATCTGCTCCCGTGTATCCCTCCGTGAGCTCGGCGATCTTCTTCAAGTCGACGTCATCGGCTAAGGGCATCTCCCTGGTATGGATCAAGAGTATCTGGTATCTTCCCTCGACGTCGGGCGGCGGGACGTAGATTATCCGGTCGAATCTCCCAGGTCTCAGGAGAGCGGGGTCGAGGATGTCAGGCCTGTTCGTAGCCCCTATCACGACCACGTCCTTCAGTATCTGGATCCCATCCATCTCGGTTAGGATCTGGTTCACGATCCTATCTGTTACTCCGGCGTCCGTGTGCATCCCCCTGCGGGGGGCGATCGCGTCAAGCTCGTCGAAGAACACTATGCAGGGCGCCGCCTCCCTCGCCTTCCTGAATATCTCTCTTATCGCCTTCTCGGATTCTCCAACCCACTTGCTGAGGACCTCAGGTCCCTTAACCGATATGAAGTTCGCCTCGCTCTCGTTGGCGACCGCCTTCGCGAGGAGAGTTTTACCGGTTCCAGGGGGCCCGTAGAGCAGGATGCCCTTCGGAGGCCTTATCCCAAGCCTCTTGAAGACGTCGGGGTATTTCAGCGGCCACTCCACGGCTTCTCTGAGCTCCTGCTTCGCTCGGTCGAGGTCTCCGACATCCTCCCACTTCACGTTCGGGATCTCTAGGATCACCTCTCTCAAGGCGGATGGTTGAACGATCTTCAAAGCATTCGCGAAGTCCTCCCTCGTCACCTTCAGCTCCTCCAAGATCTCAGCGGGAATCGTGTCTTTCTCCAGATCGATCTTCGGGAGGAACCTCCTCAACGCGCTCATCGCTGCTTCTCTGCAGAGGGCTGCCAGATCTGCTCCGGTGAAGCCGTGGGTTATGTTCGCGAGCTCGTCTAAGTCGACGTCGTCGGCGAGCGGCATCCTCCTCGTGTGGATCTGGAGGATCTCCTTCCTCCCATTCCTATCTGGAACGCCTATTCTTATCTCTCGGTCGAATCTCCCGGGCCTCCTCAAGGCGGGATCGACGGCGTCTATCCTGTTCGTGGCCCCTATGACCACCACCTGACCCCGTGTCTTCAACCCGTCCATCAGGGTTAGAAGCTGGGAGACGACCCTCCGCTCGACCTCGCCGCTCACCTCGCTTCTTTTTGGTGCTATTGCGTCTAGTTCGTCGATGAATATTATGCTGGGGGCGTTCTCCTCCGCCTCCTTGAAGATCTCCCGGAGCCTCGCCTCACTCTCACCATAGAACTTGCTCATTATCTCGGGGCCGTTTATCGAGATGAAGTGGGCACCGGTCTCGTTCGCGATAGCCTTCGCGATCAGGGTCTTCCCGCATCCAGGAGGACCCCACAGGATGACTCCTTTCGGGGGATCTATTCCGAGGTGGCGGAAAAGCTCGGGATGCTTGAGCGGGAGCTCAACCATCTCCCTTATTCTTTGAAGCTCTTCGTGGAGTCCTCCTATATCCTCGTAGGTTACTCCTCCTACTTCCTCGACCCGCTTAACCGGGGTCGAGCTTATCTCGATTACCGTGTTCTCGGTTACTATGACGAGGTTCGAGGGGCTTGTCGAGGTGACCTTGAGCTCGATCCCCATTCCGAGGACCGGGACGATCACTATATCGCCTTTCATCACGGGGAGGTTCATGAGCTGGCTTCTAACTATCCTCGAGAAATCGCCTACGAAGGGCAGGGTCTCGAAGGGCGCTAAAACTATCTTCGTCGCGGGCTTGGCGTATGCTTTCCTTATCCGGACGTAGTCGCCGACCGATACGCCCGCGTTCTTCCTTATCTCGCCGTCTATCCTGATCAAGCCCATTCCATCGTCTTCCTTATAGGGAGGCCAGACTATCGCGACCGTCGACTTCCTCCCGATTATCTCGATCAGGTCTCCAGGGCTGAGGCCTAGCTCCCTCATCGCCCTGCTATCGACCCTCGCGATCTTCCTACCTATGTCCCTTTGACGGGCTTCCGCAACCCTGAGCTGGACTTCAGGCCCCTTACTCCTACCCCGCATCATTTGACACTCCGACGACTCCTAAGCCCGTGGAACTTATAACCATTTACACCCTATGAGAAGCCGTTTTACCCCGGCTCCCTTTAAGAACCGCGTAGACCGGGATCGCGAGAGCTATTCCGAGCACCACTTGACCGAAGTTCACCGGAACCTCCGCCAACGCGTAGTAGCCCAGGATGAGCTGCTCGTAAAGGAAGTAGCCTAGGATCATTATTCCGCCGGCGAGAAGAAGCGAGAGGATCATCGATCCGACCTCCTCACGGCTTCTAACGAGCAGGTATATCGGGGTGGAGACCGCGAGGGCGGCGATGAATATCCAGAGAGCCGGCGTCAGGAACCCCTTCAGGGTTACATAGCCCGATAAGGTGAGCTCGACGTTTCCTGAGAAAATCGTGTAGCCCACGGCCAGCACTATCACGAAATAGGCGGCTGTGGTGGCGAGGGATAGTAGGTAAAGTTCTCCGCGGCCACGGCGCAGCCGTCTCACCAAGAACGCCGCAACCCCGCCCTCCAAGGCTTTGATCACGAGAGTGGCTGGAGCGTAGATGCTGTATCCGAGGATTACGTCCGCTAAGGCCGATCCAACTCCTCCTGCGAAGGCAGCTGTGAAGGGGTCTGTGAAGAGGGCTGCGAGGTAGATCATGGTCTCTCCTAGGTTGAAGTATCCCTTCGTCGCGGGGACGTAGACGTTCACGACCATCGTGGAGGCCAGGACGAGCGCTGCGAAGACCGCCGCCTTCGAGGCCCTGAGAGAAGCGCTCTCCATGGTTTTCAGATGCCTACAATCCAGCTCGGTAGATAACCTTTTCCCCTATTTCTCCGGCTTTCCTTCAATAAAGCACGCGGAAATCCTTGTACTCCCCGAGATATTCCTCCCACTCCACATCTATGTTCGCGACCTTCGCTCCAGGCGGGCCGACCCAGCACCAGGAGATCATCCGCCTCACGGCGTCCTCGTCGCCCTCGAACACGGCCTCCACCCTTCCATCGGGGAGATTTCTAATCCAGCCCTTCACGCCTATCCTATCCGCCATCTTCTTAGCGCTCATCCTGTAGAATACCCCTTGAACCCTGCCGCTTATCAGCACGTGAGCTCGAACCTTCTTCACGCTTCTTCACGCTCGCGTCGAGATCGAATTAACCTACGCCGAGGCACATTTTATAGTATTCCGCTTCTCATGAGGCCTTGTCGGATGATCGACGTCGCCGTGATAGGGGCGGGGCCAGCGGGACTACTAGCGGCAAGAGAAGCCTCTGAGAGAGGAGTCCAAGTGACCGTGTTCGAGGAGCATGAGGAAATAGGGGAGCCGGAGCGATGCGCAGGTCTTCTAAGCCTCTCCGGTTTACAAAGGCTTTCTGTGAGGCTTTCCAGCGAGTATCTTCAAAACTTGGTGAGGGGCGCTTTCTTTAAGTCGCTTATGGGTAGGAGTTATCTCATCGACACGGGGAAAGCGGTCGCCGCGGTCGTTGATAGACGCTTGTTCGACAAGTTTTTGGCGAGGGAAGCCGAGAGGGCTGGAGCCGAGATACTCCTAGGAACGCGGGTCACGGGGATCGAGAGATCGGGGAAAGGCTTCGTTATCAAGACTTCCCGCGGGGCCTTCAAAGCTAAATGGATAATCGACGCGGAGGGGGCGGGAGCTGCGATCCTAAGGAAGTTCTTCCGTCGAGGAACCGATCCGCGGAGCTGGATCCCGATAACCCAGGCAACGGTCAGGGGCCATGGACTCGACGCAAACTACGCATACCTCTACTTCAAGAAATATCTCCCAGACTTCTTCGGATACCTGGTCCCAATCGATGAAGAGCTCGGAAAGCTTGGAGCCGCTTCGAGGAAGCCCGGGCTCGGAAAGAGATTCGCCAAGCTCGTCTCCGAAGAATTTCCTAAGGTAAAGATCCTTAGCAAGATAAATTACGTAATTTACACGGGATCCCCGATACGCGACCTAGGCTTCCGAGAACACTTCATAGCCGTGGGAGACGCAGCGGGCCACGTCAAGGCCACAACAGGAGGCGGCGTGATCTTCGGAGGGCTCATAGCCCGGAACGCTGCCGCGGCGATCGCGGAGATCCTTCACGGGGGCGATCCCAAACCATTTTTGCGGGAAATCGGGAAAGCCTTAGTGGAGCTCAGGAGGATAGCATGCTTCAAGAAAACTTTGGACAGGGCTCCCGACATCTTCCTAGACATCGCCCTAGCTGCCGCGGCTTCTCCCCTCATCAAGCCCTACCTGGCCAACTCATGGGACATGGACTTCCAGCTCTCAGCGCTTCTAAGGCGTTGACCAACCCAGCGGATGGGGCTTCTTCGGGCTGATACTTATATTGTGGCTGCGGGTTTTCTCCCCGAAAATGAGCAGAAGTGAAGAAGTCACCCTCCCGCTTTGCACGTCTTGCAGAAAGCCGATAGACCCGCATGAACATGCCGTCAGCTTCCCCTGCCCCAACTGTGGCAAGGTGATAATCTGGAGATGCGAATTATGCAGAGAGCTGGCGAAGCCGTACACCTGTCCCTCCTGCGGCTTCACGGGGCCATGAGGTGGCGATGATATGGCGAGAGTAGCAGCCGTGGTCGAGATACTCCCCGCCGATCCGAGCATAAAGCTTGAGGATCTGATAGAGCGGATAAGAAGCGGGCTTCCCGAGGGATTCGAGCTGAAAGATCATCAAGTTAGGCCCATAGCGTTCGGCCTGAACC
>JAGGVM010000014.1 GCA_021157985.1 Nitrososphaerota archaeon
CCGGCTGGAAGAAGATCCCCGAATCGGAGTGGAGCGCTATAGCGGAGAGGGGGTGGGACGCGTTCCCCGAGGAAGCGAAAAACTACGTCGAAACCGTCGAGAACCTCCTCGGGAAAAAGATAAAGCTAGTGTCGATCGGTGCAAGAGCTGGAATGGAGGTTACGCGATGACCGATCCTCTGAGAGCGATAGTGCCGGTGGATGGGAGATACTGGGATAAGCTTGAGCCCTTATCGGATTACTTCTCGGAATACGCCCTCATAAAGGAGAGGCTCTTCATCGAAGTCAAGTACTTGATAAAGTTCATGGAAGACGTCGAGCCTGATAAGCTCGCGCCCCTACGGCTGAACTGGAGGGAGGCCTTGAACATCTTGGCGGAGGACTTCACCCTCGACGACGCGAAACGCGTTAAGCAAATCGAGAGCGAAGTCGGCCACGACGTCGCAGCGGTCGTTAGATACCTCAGAGAGAAACTCCACGAATTCGATTTAGGAGACTTAGCTCCATACGTTCACATAGGCTTGACATCGGAGGACGTTAACAACCTCGCGTACTCGAGGCTTCTGAAGAGATTTAACAGGGAGAAACTTCTCCCGAGCTTGGTCAAGCTCCTCGAGCAGGTCGCAGCCCTTGCCTTGGAGCATATAGACACGGTGATGCTTGGTAGAACCCATGGAGTCCCAGCCGTCCCAACGACTTTCGGAAAATTCCTCGCCAACTACGCATATAGGATAGCTAGAATAGCCGAGGAACTGCTTTCCTTTAGGTTTCCCGGAAAACTAGGGGGAGCTGTTGGAGATCACTCCGCGTTGAAATTCGCTTACCCGGATATCGACTGGGTGGAGTTCAGCAGGACATTCGTGGAGTCCCTTGGGCTCGAATATTTTCCAGCGGCGACCCAGATCCTCCCGCATGACAAGGTCTCAGAATACCTGATGAAGGTAGCGTTGATGGACTCGATTTTATCAAATCTTTGCAGAGACCTGTGGCTGATGTCATCGCTCGGATTGGTGACATTCGGAATCAAGGAGGGGGAGATCCACTCATCGACCATGCCGCATAAGTCGAACCCGATACCCCTGGAGAATTCGGAGGGAGCCTTTGACCTGGCCTCGAACACGCTCTCCTACATCTCCACCAGGCTGATATCGAGCAGGCTTCAGAGAGACCTATCCGACTCGATAATTAAGAGGTTTTACGGGATGCCCCTCTCCCTCACGATCCTGGGAATAACTAACCTCCAGAAGGCCTTCGACCGGATGACCGTGAACAAGGAGAAGATGAAGGACGAGGTGAAAAGCCACCGAGAAGTGCTCGCCGAAGCATACCAAGTATATATGAGGAGGATGGGAATCGAAAACGCTTACGAGATGATCCAAAGCGCCGTCAAAGAGGGGTGGGATGAGATCCTCAGAACCCTGAAGAGCGCGGTGCCCGAGGAAATCTACGACGACCTCTCGAACTTCGATCCAACGCGCTACGTAGGCGAATCCGAGAAAGTGACGCTGACCCTTCTAGACGAGGTTGAGAGAGTCTATAAGAAGATCACGGAGGGCTTGAAAGAGGTTCAGCTCTAACTCCTTCGACCACAAGCCGCGCCTTGATCACCGAGTATCCGGAAACGCTCAGCTTATGGATTATTTCGTCAAGAGACGCGTAGTCTGCGATCGCGATCGCGCATCCGCCTCCACCAGCTCCTGTGAGCTTAGCTCCATAGGCTCCAGCTTTTAGAAGAGCCGATATGGCGTCTTCCAGCTCGGGGCTCGACACCCCTATCTCCCTGAGCAGCGCCTGATTTCTATTCATGAGTTTTCCGAGATAAGGGAGATCGCCTTTTTCCAATGCTTCTAATGCTTCTTGAACGATCCTAGACGCTTCCTCTGAGATCTCCTTGAACCTATTTGGATTCTTGTCGGCGAACTCCTTAACCTTCCTCACCAAGTCGCCGGTTCTCCTAAGCTTGCCAGTATTCAAGATTAGGAGGTATTCGAGATCGAAGTCCACCTGCGTATACCCCTCATCCCTAGAAAAGACGCCAGCCCCACCATATGTCGCCACGGAAGTATCTATCCCCGACGGAGTATAATGCACGACCTTCTCACCCTCATGAGCGGCCTCTAAGACCAAGGATGAATCCAAGGCTTTTGAACAGGCCATTAGAGCCGCTGCGGCCGAGGCCACCGCGACCGCCGCCGATGATCCAAGCCCAACGCTCTGAGGGATCTCGGAGGATATTCTGAGAGATAAGCCGGTCCTACAACCTGTTTTCCTCAAGATGTATTTCGATGCGATGACGGCGGGGTTCTCATCTCCGAATCCCTCTAGGAGAACTGCTTCCTCACTTATCTTCGATGCTTCAACCTTTGCTCTTAAGCCTATTGAAGAAACGATCGCGGGGGTTCCGTGGACCACGAAGTGCTCGCCGAAAAGGATTACTTTTCCGGGAGCAGATGCGGCGGCTTTATCCATTTCCCTCACTTCCCGAGCTCCTTACTTCTCAGGATCAAGGGAACAACTATTTTGTCTATGTATTCTATGAACTCGGATTCGGGCATCCGCGTGAACGATGTCACGACGCAGTTCCTCGTCAAGCCCATGACCCGATTCGTCCCCGCAACCGTGAACACTATGTACCAGATTTTCCCGTGTCTGAGATACTCCTCGTATAGGGAGGTGTTCTTCAAGGAGTCCCCATAGAGGGCGAGCTTATCCACGTCAACGAAGTCGAGGTCGTCGAAGTAGATGACCTTCGTTCCCTCCGGATTCCTCTCATGGAACTCCTGCATTACCTCAGGCGAGATCCTCGCTTCTGTAACCGCTTTATAGGAGAGATATAGGTGGTGGGCGAGTATCGAGGCGACGGCGTTCGCGAAGTGCTTTTCCTGGACGACCGTTAGAAGCGTTAGGTCCTCTACCTTCCTGAAGATTATCCTCGCCTCGGTGGTCTTCAGAACAGGGACGCGGTTTCCCCTCTGGTTCACTAGGATCACCTTATCCCTGCTGAAGATCCCCTCCAATCTATCGTCTTTTAGGTCGAGATCCTTGACCTCGGTGACGAGCTCTATCTCCCGGTCTTCACCCCGCCACTCCTCCACGACCCTATAGTCTCTCAGCTTATCGGCTATCTCCTCGAGGCTCGTCTCAACCCTTATCTCGAAGACCTTCGCTGCAAGCGGCATCCCAAAACACAGGCTTAAAACGCCTTAATTAAGCTATTATTCAGCGCTTATACCGCTTTCTCCATAAGCCCTCGTACACCCCTATGGTGGCCGCCGTGAGGAGTGTGGATAAAAGGAGGATCTCGACCGCTCCCTGAGCGAGCTCAAGTATTACTGGATTAGCGAGAAGCGCTATGGCCAGGGATATCATTAGATAACCCGAGAAGAGCTTCAGCCTCCGAGCCCAAGTTTCCGAGAACCTCATTCTCCCAAGGGTGAAGGCGAAGGCCAGGACTATGGCGAGTAAGGGTAGGACGTAGACCACGTTGTAGAGCACGAGATAGAGGTAGTAGATCGGCGCGGGGAGATTGCTGTCGCTCAGGATCCTCGTGTAGATAACGGGGAACCCAGCTGTGCAGAGAAGCTCGTAGAGGTTTACGGTGAAGGCGAGAGCCGAGGCGCCGATGGTCAGCGCTAGGAGCGAACGAGTTTTCATGAGTTTTCTGACGGATCTCCCGATCTTAGATAGTTTTTCTCCCGAAGCGGATAGGGATGGGCCTTCACCGGGGTTGAAGTAGTCTTTGACGTTGATGGCGCCCGTTATTATCACGAAGATCATTATCGCCCAAATGAGCGGCTGAATACTGCTCCCGATTAAGAACACGTTAAGCCACGCGGCCATGAACAAGAAATAACACAACCCCGAAAAGAAAACGAAAACTCCCCCTACGATGAGAATCTTCCTCCTATCCCTCGCGTAGATCAATATGCTTAGAAGAAAAGTCAGAATGTAGAAGGCGCAGGGGTTGAGGCTATCCATTCCAGCTATCACAAAGGTGAGCCAAATCAGGTTTTGACCAGACTCCACGTCCACACACCCCCTCATAAATAATTTAAAGATGATTATAATTAAGAGACTCAGCTTCCAGGCAGATCAGCGAGATCTACACGGACCGCATTCTTGAATACGGCTCCGCGAACAAACCCCATTTCTTTCGGGAAAGCAGATCCCGAGAATGGAACCATTATCGATCCGACCACCGTGTAGTCGTAACCCTTCAACGCGGTCGCCACGTCGTCAACGAACAACAATGACTTGAGCTCCTTCACGGTCATCTTCTTTTCTCCCGCGTCCCCAGCCTTAGCGGGAGTCCCATTCCAACCTATTATCCAGCTCCCATTCCCAAGAGAGACTAGCACCCGGTTATTCGACCAAATCTTCGGCAACCCTGGAAGCTCCTTGATGTTGAGGTCTTCTATGGGAGCGGATCCTTTAACTAATGGGCAGAGATTGCTTTTCAAGTTTTTGATATATGGTTCGGCGGAGGGGACATCTTCTCGTCCAAGCCATATACGGCTTTTGCTCACGATCAATTGAGGAACTGCGGCCTGACTGTGATAGCTTTCGGCGTATTCTCCTGCTACTTTAGCGTTTGGATGAGACCAGTCGCCTTTTCTCCATCCATATTCTATTATCACGAGCCTGGGATCCTCTTTAATCCACTTTGAGAGGACTATGGGATCGGTTACGGCGCAGTTCGGGCACCCTATATACGTGAAATAGACCACGCACACGTACTTCGATTCCCTATTGATATGGGTTGTTTTCTCAGTTGATGGACCGCCGCTTATGAAGAGCGCTGATATCGATCCTCCCAACACCGCGGCAGCGATTATTACCGCTATGATCAAGTAAGACTTCTTCAGGGCTCACCGCCTCCGCTTCACCAAGTCTTGTGCTGGAGAGCTTATCAACTTACCTGAGCTCCTTGACCGCTAAAAAGGCATCTCTTCCAGGTCCGTAGTAGTTTTTCAATTTCCCGAGAAAGACGTATCCAAGCGACCGGTAGAGGCTGACCGCCGCCTCGTTGTCAACCGCCACCTCCAGGCCCGACTTCCTGCACCCCCTTCTCTTGAACTCGTCTTCAAGAGCCGTCATCAGGGACTTTCCTATTCCCCTGCGCCGGTAGCGCGGATCAACGTTTAAGGTGTATATCCTTCCAACGAGCTCACCTCGCCTTCTCTCAATCCTTCCGATCACGAACCCTAGAACCGAGCCGTTCTCAGTAACGTATTTCAAGGCTATCGATCGAGGATCCATTAGAAGAAGCCTTAGCAGGAACTTGCTGTAAGCCTCCTTTCCGAAGCATCTGCGCTCTATCTCGTATAAGGCATTTAGATCCTTGAGACCTGCGCGCTCCACGAGCCCGGGCAAGATCCTTCCAGCATCTGTGGAAAAGCTTAGCCTTAATATTTAGTCTTAGCTAATCTTCGTTCGGTACGGAAAGGGCGGGATCCTTGGCTTCTGGAGAACTCGTGGTGGTCAAGATAGGTGGATCGGTGATCACCGATAAAAGCAGACCGTTTTCGCTTAATGAAGAGGTCATTAGGAGGCTTGGATCGGAGATCGCGGAAGCCTCTCACGATAAAAGCATAATCCTAGTTCATGGAGGAGGATCCTATGCTCACCCCGTCGCCAAGAAATACTCGGTCGCCGAGGGATTCAAGAGCGCGGAGCATCTAAAAGGCTTCATCGAGACTTCGAAAGCCGTGAGAAAACTGACCCTAGACGTGATCTCTAAGCTAACCGAGGGAGGGTTGAAGGCGATATCTCTTCCCGCCGCCGCCCTCTTCATAACAAGATCCGGAAAAATAACTTCCAGCAACTTGGAGCCGATTTTTTCAGCTATCAGGATGGACGTGATCCCGGTTACATCAGGAGACGTCGTTTTCGATCGAGATCTAGGCTTCACGGTTCTCTCCGGGGATTCTATCGCGGCCTATCTGGCGATGAGGCTTAGGGCGAAGAGGCTGATCTATGTAATAGACGTGGACGGCGTGATAATCGAGGATCGGGTGACGGGGGAGACGAAAGTCGCTGAAGAGTACTCTCGGGGAATGAAGCTCAAGTCTTTAGCCGTGAACGCGGAAGATGTGACGGGGGGGATCGTGAATAAATTGGAGGAGGGGTTCTCGGCGCTGGAAGCGGGAGTCGAAGTCTTGATCGTGAACGGGCTCGTCGAAGGAAGAGTGGAAAAAGCAGTTAGAGGAGAACCTGTAATCGGCACCAGACTTAGTAAAAGCTAACCGTCACCATTCTTGGAGTGATTTTTCGAGTAACTAGCGAATATAAAACCGGGGATGGGAACTCAGATTTTAGCTTCTTGTTGAGATTTTATTTCGAGGAATTCTTCGGGTTTTATTTTTTCGGCGAGCTCTGAGGTTAGTTCTCCTCGCTCGATTAGGACTTGTCTCGTAAGGTACCAGAAGGCGTAGGGCAGCGCTAGTCTTCCTCTGTTGTTTATGGGTATAACTAGGTCTACGTTTGAGATCGTGTTGTCGGTGCTGCACATGGCTATTACGGGGATCCTCGCTATCTTCGCTTCTAAGACGGCTTGGTTATCGTATCGCGGGTCTGATACCATGACGAGCTCGGGTTCGAGGTATGTTTTGAGTGATGGGTTCGTGAATGTTCCGGGTTCGAATCGCTCGACGATTGGAATGCATTTTGTGTATTCGCAGAATTTTTGGACTGGTTTGGCTCCGTAGACGTGCGTTGAGACTACTACCACTTCTTCCGGCTTGAAGTATGAGATGAACCTCGCGGCTATGTTCAACCGCTCGATCGTCTTGTTTATGTCTATGAGGTATACTCCGTCCGGCCTGAGCTTGTAGATGAATTTCTCCATGTGCTTGACCTTTATCTTCGATCCTATGTAGAGGCCGTGCTTCACGAAGAGCTCCTGTATCGTCTCCTTTTCCTTTTGCTCGGGTGATTCCTCTCCGCTCACAGCTTCACCACCCTATCCATTCCTATGATTTCCCCTATTCTGAGAAGCTCGTTCGCCTTGGCTACGCGCTCTCCGCCTACTACTCCGGCTTTTAGAAGCTTTCCACCCCATCCAACCGCGAGCTGCGCTAAGTGTCCCTCCGGCGGCTCTCCCGATCTATGAGATACGACCGGGACCACTCCCTTCTCGTGAGCAATCTTCACGGACTTCATGGCGGTCGTCAGTAATCCGACTTGGTTAGGCTTCACTATGAGAGCTCTCACGGCTCCTTTGTCCGCCGCCTCCGCGAGGATGTCGGGACGCGTTACTATCAGGTCGTCTCCGCATATCAGGGTCTTCGATCCGACTAGCTTCGAGAGCTCGACGAATCCTTCCATATCGTTCTCGTCGAGCGGATCTTCGACGTAGAAAAGCTCGTACTTGTCCACCCATTCCGCGACTCTGTTTATCTGCTCCTCTTTCGTGAGCTCTATTCCCTCGGTTCGGTAAACATACTTCTTCTTAGATTGATCCCAGAGGCTTGAGGCCGCGACATCGACGCCTATCCTTATCTTGAAACCAAGCTCGTCGGAGACCTGTTCCGCCGCCTGCTTCAATATCTCCAGCCCCTCTTCTGTTTTTACCGGCGGTGCGTACGCTCCTTCGTCTCCTCTTCCGAGGGTGAATCCTCCTAGATGCTTGTCGAGCAGCTTTCCTGTTAATGAGTGGACCATGAAGTTCGCTTTTACCGCTTCGCCTATGTTCTTGGCTCCGACGGGGCTTACGAGCATTTCCTGCCAGTCCGGCGCACCCTTCCCAGCGTGCGCTCCCCCGCCTATCACGTTTCCCAAGGGGAACGGGAGCCTGAACTCGTCTACGATGCTTAGGTGCTGGAATAATTGTTTTCCGAGGGCTTTCGATGCGGCTAAGGCGGTTGAGAGCGAAACCGCGAAGGCCGCGTTTCCCCCGAGCTTGCTGAAGTTCTCGGTTCCATCGAATTTTTTCAGGGCTTCATCCACCGCTTCTTGATCGGATGCGTCTACTCCTTTCAGGGCTTCGGCGAGCTGCGTGTTTATTATCTTGACGGCTTCGTCCACTCCTCCGGGCGGGTAGTAGGCTACTTCTTTCTCCCCTTTGCTCTTACCCGCGGGGGCGGCCGCTCTTCCATATCCCCCGTCTACCCAGACCTCTACCTCGACCGTTTCCTCTCCTCTGCTGTTGTATATCTTCCTGGCCTTAATCTTCTCGAGCTTGAGGGCCACGTTCTTCACCTCTCATACCTTGCTTCGAGCCATAGAG
>JAGGVM010000127.1 GCA_021157985.1 Nitrososphaerota archaeon
GTCGCCAAAAAACCGATCAGGTAAAATCCTATGAAGTTCGATGGGACCCCGACGGTTAGGCTTAGCAGCGGGTTTCCATGGATCAGCATGTCGCTTATGAAGATGCCGACGGCCGCTCCGACGCCCCCGATCCTCGGAGAGAACAGGACCGAGAACACTGCTGGGATTATGACGGCTGGCCAGAACCTAACGGTCCCGAAGACCGGCGCGAATAATCCCAAATAGGTTAGATAGCCGAAGGCCGCGTAAAGCGCTGCGTTCACGGCGATCAAGGAAGCCTCCAAGCTCGCCCTAATCCTTACTTCCCCGCTCACTTCTGCTCCTCGCTCCCCTATTTCTAACCCTAAAAGGCTCGGTTCTTCGGGAGAAGCGGCTTAGATAAGTATTACATCTTGGAAATCAATATTAATCATGATTCATTAGTTCAGACGCGATGCCGAGGAATCTCAGGAACCGGGTTCTGAGAAGCGTAATGAGGAGCGGCGGTTCTCTCGTCGTGAGCCTGCCGAAGAGGTGGGCGGAGTCCGTGAGGATCGGCGACGGCGACTACGTGGTCGTCGAGGTCGCTGGAAGCTCCCTGATAATCTCACCTACCTCCGTGGAAAATGAGAGCGAGGTTAGGCTCAGGTTCAGCTCAGACCTGGCCTCCCTGATCGACAAGGTGGTGGCCGCCTACCTTATGGGATATGATTCGATCAGCATAGCGTATCCGACCGAGGTAAAGGAGGCCTTGGAGCGCGAGCTCTTCTTCCTAAAGGATAAGCTAATGGGGCTCGAGATAGTCGAGTCGGGCCAATCCTCCATGCGTCTGAGGATGGTTATCGATCCCTTGGAGCTGAAACCCGTTCAGGTGTTGAGGAGGATGTGGAAATTATCCGACGACATGCTCAGGTACTCGCTTAAATCCGCCGCCGGAGAGGTTCCCGAGCCCTTAGGCTTCATCGAGAAAGCCGAAGACGACGTTGACAGGCTATACTTCTATATGGTTAGGGTTCTCAGGAAGAGCTCCGCCAACCCCGCTCTAGCCGCGCTTCTCGGACTAACGAGCGTTGAGATCTTGGACTACAGGCTCGCCGCCTACTTCCTCGAGAACATAGCGGATAGGATTTTCGAGATCGCTGGATTGACTCGGGAAAATATCTCTTCGTTCGATGTCGAAGGTCTCTCGAAGATACTCTTGGAAAATCACGAGCTATCCATGGACGCTTTCCTGAATAAGCGGATTGACGTTGTTCCGAGAATAAAGAGGAACTCTGAAACCTTGGTGAAGCTCTTGACTCCTCCTAGGCTGAGAGAAGGACAGGTCAAGGTCCGAGACGCCTTGATAAGCATAGCCGATATGCAATACGACATAGCAAGCCTGGCTCTTCCGCAGCTCGCTTAGCCTCCGTATCCCTTCAGGAATCCGGCGGCTCCGCCGAAAGCGTTCTTAAGCATCGCTCCTTCCTCATGCTCCGATGATATCAGCTCGACTTTGGTCCCCGCCTTTTCCGCCTCCTCGATGTAGAAGTCCACGAGGGATTTTTCCTCGACTACCTCGAGGGTTTTCTGGCCGCATTTTTCGCAGGGCTTCGCGAGTATTTCGGGGAGCTTCGAGACCTTCTCCTCCTCGGTCATCACGTATTCCTTCTCCGCTCCGCAGTTCGAGCACTTTATCTTTATCCTGTATTTCCCGAGGTCTTCTGAGAGGAGGAGCGTGTCTATCATCCCGCTTCTCAGAGCTCTCAGCACCTCCTTATCCCCGTAAACTATCCTAGGATTCTCCTTTGTTATCTCCTGCATCAGCTTCCTCACGAGCTTCTGCTCCTCCACCATCCTGAGATCCTTCAAGAAGTTCTCCGCCCTCTTCACCGCCTCCCTTATCCCTTCTTCGCCCGAGTAAGAAGTATCGACGAGGTGGATCTTATCCCTGAACGTGTAATGGAGGTATCCCTTCTCGACGAAGATCTCCTTGGTCGGACCTGGGCCGGCGACTATTATGCCCTTCATCTCGGGATATTTCAGGAAAATCTCGTTAGCGTGAGCTGCAACCCTCTTGTAGTAGTCGTTCAGGTTCATCTGCCTAAGCCTCTCAAACCTTCTCTGAGACTGGCCTCCGGCTCGGTGTTTCCCGGGGACTCCGGAAGTAAAGGTCTTGGACTCGATTATCTTCCTTCCGCGCAGAACCGCGACCGCTGCCTCCTCGTTGTCTATCACGAGAACCCCGTAGACGTCTTTCTCCCTCAGCAATTCCTTCAATGGATCGAGATAGAATTTGCTGTCACATCGATAGAGGAGGAGGTTTATCGGCTCGGGTGGAATTATATGGTAGACCTCTATCTTCTCGTTTCCGACGCCCCCGTTCTGGGGAACCGCTCCGCTGAACACGACTAACCCAGTCGGCCCCGCTCGGTTGAAGAGCTTTAGCCTCTGGATAGCGCTCTCGATAGCGTCTTGGACGTTTTTCCTCGTGCTCTTCGACTTTATGTTCGCCGCCGTCGCGTATTCCTGCCTGAGATAGCTTATGATGTCTGATATCGGCTTGTTCGGAGGTATGTAGATCGAGATGAGCTCGGTTCCCCTGCCCTCCTTCGACTCGAGCTCCTTTATCAGCTTCTTGAACTTGTAGATCGTTACAGAGTCCTTTCTATCGAGTTTAGCCTCCATATAGAATCACCTCTAACCCTGAGGGTAATAGTCAAAAGCCCTTAAACGGGAACAGGGTTCTCCTACTCAATTCTTCCGAGGCATAGGAGCCGAAGCCGCTTAAAATGTTTATCCTCCAGCGTAGTCGAGGAACCTCAATAATTCATCGAGTCTCCCAGCTCTCTCAAGCTCTCCTATCCAGTCGATCCTCTGATCAAGCTCCCGAAGCCTTCCCAGCTTCAGCTTCTCAGCAGCCTCCTCCGCCAAGTCCTCAAGACTCCTGCCGGTGACATCCACCTGAACAACCTTATCCCTACCATATCTCTCAACGGCCTCGGAGAACGGTTGATCGATCAACTCGGCCGAGACGTTTTCGCGGATTTTCTCGGCGGGGTACCCTCTCGCCTTCAAGACCTCTACGAGCTTCACGGGGTTCATCCTCAAGACTATCGCGTAGATTACCTCCGCGTTCCTCGGCTTGAAAGGATATATCGAGGCCACGACCCCGAGATCTCCGGAAAGCTCCGCTCCGACGGCGGCCGACACTTTCCTGAAGTCGACCAAATATGCTTGAGATTTTTCATCGTAAGACGAGTAAATTTTCTTTTTCTTCACGAGCTCCGGGATGTCGATGAACTCCGCTCCGAGCGACGAGGCCAATTTCGCGGAGAACCTGGTCTTACCGACCCCGGCCACGCCTAAAACCATTACCACGCTTCTTCTCGACTTTCTCAACCAGCTATAATTCCAGCCGTAATAACTTAAATCTTGTCGAAGAAGACCGAGTTATGAGTGAGCTATGCCCGAGCTAAGGATAGATCCGCTGACCGGAAGGCTCGTCTCCTACGCTCCTGAACGCGCCAAGCGGCCGGTAGAATTCGGATCGGAAACCCAGCGCCCGATATCCGATGATAGATCCAGATGCCCTTTCTGCCCGGGGAAAGAGGAGAATCTCTCGCCTGCCGTGCTCGTCCTCGTCAAAGGCGATATGGGCTTGAAGTTCGAGAGAGAATCCGGTGAGGAGAGGAAGAAGAATTGGCTCGTCAAGGTAATTCCCAATCTTTATCCAGCGTTCTCTAAAGACGACGTTCTCCTCGTCGGTGAAGAGAGGAAGAAGGCTCCGGGGATTCATGAAGTGGTCATAGACACGCCGGTCCACGACGCCTATCCATGGAAAATGAGCGTAGATCAGCTCCAATACTTCCTCTTAACCGTCAGGGAAAGGCTCAGGCAACTGGAACGAGAACCCGGTATAACATACGCGTGCTTTGGAAAGAACTTCGGCCCACATTCTGGCGCTTCTCTAATGCATCCGCATACCCACGTCTTCGCGTCTTCTCTCACACCGCCTATAATTCTCAGGGAAGCGGAGAAGTTGTCCGGAGAGAATTGTCTGCTCTGTGGATATGTAAAGGAGATATCTGGTCCGAGAGCGATCTTATCGACGAAGGGCTTCGCGGCGGTCTGTCCATGGGCGAGCAGAGAACCATATGAAGTAATGGTTTTCCCGAAGGAGCATTGGAGGCGTTTCACGAACCTCGGGGATCAAGAGCTCTTCGAGCTCGCCAACATGTTGTCAACAATCTTCAAGGCCATGTGGAAGGTTCTCGGAGACTTCTCGTTCAACATGGTCCTGCACACGAAGCCTAGGGACGTGGATGACTTCCATTGGCATATCGAGATAATTCCGAGGCTTCTGGCCCCCATGGTCTCCGAGGTCGGCTTAGAGGTCTACGTTAACACGGTTTTCCCCGAAGACGCGGCTGAGAAGCTGAGATCCGCTATAAAGCAAATATGAGTCTACGGATCTGTAAACACTTCGGAGTATGCGGCGGATGCAGTTACCTCGACAAACCCTATGAAGAGCAGCTGGAGGAAAAAGTCCGCGCCGTAAAGGAGCTCTTATCCGTAGAGCCCGAGGAGGTCCACCCATCTCCAAAACAATACTATTACAGGAACAGGATGGATTTCGTTGCTGCACCCGGCCCCAAAATAGGTTTAAACGTCAGGGGGAAATGGTGGGAAACAGTCGACATAGAGGAGTGTCTGCTTCAATCTCCCGAATCGGACGCCGTTAGAAATCGTTTTAGAGAGCATATGAGAGAGCGCGGGCTCGAAGGGTGGGACAGGATCAATCGAAGAGGCTTAATCAGGTTTCTCAGCGTTCTCGAAGGGAAGTATACGGGAGAACGGCTGATCTTCGTCGTGGTATATGAGAAAAACGAGCGGCTCGGTCTCTTCGACTTTCTCGAGAAAGTCAGATCAACCGGGATAAAGATCACGAGCATAATTCTTGGGATAAACCGCGGAGTCAGAGATGACGCGAGGGCAGAGCAGCTCGAGATCGTCTACGGATCAGAGACGATAACCGAGAAAATAGGCAGCTTAACCTATCTATTACATCCGAACGCCTTCTTCCAACCCAACTCCTACACTCTGGATACCATGATAAAGACCGCGTTAAGCTTTATGGACTTGAAAGGCGGGGAAACGGTTCTAGAGTTGTTTTCAGGAGCAGGGACGTTCACGATTCCGTTCGCCAAAGCGGCTGGCAGAGTGGTGGCCGTGGAAAGCGACCCGGACTCCGCCAAGATCGCCGCTCTTAACCTGAAATTGAACAAAGTGAAGAACGTCGAGCTTGTTCAAGAGCGGGCTGAACGGGTTTCTCTGAAATACGATTACGTAATCCTCGATCCTCCGAGATCCGGTCTAAGCTATAAGCTCGTGAAAAAACTTAGAAAAGCTAAGCCGAAGAGAATCCTTTACATATCTTGTAACCCACAGACCCAGGCCAGGGACATCCAGCAGCTCGGCTACAAAATCGACAGGCTTAGCATCATAGACCAGTTCCCGCAAACGCCGCTCATCGAAACCATAGCGCTTCTCAAAAAATAACCGGAAAAGCTTCCCCATGAGACCTTGGCCGGCTCAGCCGAGAGGAGGCCAGCTCATCGGGCGAAGCCCTCCGCCGCGACGTTCAATCCTCATCGCCCCTAGCCGCAAAAACTAAAAACCAATTCTTAGCTCATAAGTTTTGGCGTTTCGAGGCGCGGGGGTAGCCAAGCCTGGTCAACGGCGCAGGGTTCAGGCCCCTGTCCCGTAGGGGTTCGTGGGTTCGAATCCCACCCCCCGCACCAGGATCTTACTGGTTTTCCACTTAGGTGCTATACTTTTTCTTTTGGTTTTCTTCTTTGTTGCCGTGATGATTGGGATCGACGATATCGAGGTTAAGCTTCTGACTTATGGTCCTAAAACGACTTTGAAGATAGGTGAAGAGTTCGTTTCTGTCGAGCCTGACGTCTTAATAGCTCTTGAGGGCATAGGTACTGTTAAAGGCGTCACGTTAGAAGATCGTTACAGAGAGGTTCTAAAGCTTGGAAAAGATCCCGCTAAGACCGCTTTCGAGCTTCACAAGGAATCGACTAGAAGGGGGCACTCGTCGCTCACGACTTCTTTAATGCTTCAGCTTGAAGTTCGCAGATGTAGCAGAGCGGCGTCAATGCTCTTAGTGAGCCCGCCGTTCGGATCATATCTCCAAGAATCCCAGCGAAGAAAGATCGTTGAGAGAAATGACTTCGTGATTCCCAAACATTTTTCGTCGAACCCCGAATTTAAGAAGGTGTTCGAGAAAGCCGTAGAAGAATCTTATAGAACTTATAGGTTTCTGATTGATCAAGGAATAGAACTCGAAGACGCTCGATATCTCCTCCCGCTCGCCTCCTCAACGTCTCTCTTCATGAGCGGAAGCCTCGATACTTTCCTAGGATTCATAATCGATTCCAGACGAGGCGGCGAGCATTCGGATACTTATCCCGAGGAGCTCGTGTCCATAGGGAAGAAGATCGAGGAAATCGCCTTCAAAGTAGCTCCCATGATGACTAGGGCCAGGCTTCTTTTCAAGACTCCTTTTCCAACTTATCCTTATGCGA
>JAGGVM010000146.1 GCA_021157985.1 Nitrososphaerota archaeon
ACGTCAACCTCCTCGGAAACGGCTTAGCGGAGATGCCTAAATCCGCCAGCACGGCGAAGCAGCTCTCCGAAGACCTCAAGGCCGCGATGGAGGAGATAGCGAGATACGTTGAGCCCAAGCCCGCGGAGGAGCACTGGCTGGAGCTCGTCTTCAAGCTCGTGGCGGAGCTCGGTAAAGAGGTCAGGAGAGCCGTTAGGGCCGCGGGTTTTTCCATAGAGAGTACGGAGAGGCGGTGAGCGAGGTCGCCCTGATCATGAGAACTCCGCCCAGCGTCCTCCTCGGCTTCACGGGTCCCGCTTCCTGGATCTTCGATCTCGCTCTTCTTGGAGGAGTCGGTGGAAGGGTCTCCGTTGCCGAGGCCGTTAGGCGTGGGAGGGATCTGAGGCTGCCTCCTGAGCAGCGTAGGAGGCTTTACGCGAGGTGATTTTCTCGGATGGCTGATCGAGGATATCTCGTTAGGGTCGTCGTCGAGGCCGTCGATAAGGCGTCGTCCGCCCTTAAGGCCGTTAGAAATCAGGTGGCCGAGACTTCTCGAAGCGTCGAGGAGGCTTCCAGGGGCTTCGCGGCGCTTAGCTCGAGGTTGAAGAAGGTCGGGGAGATAGCCGGGGGAGTCGTCGCAGGCCTCGTCGGCTTCAACGTTTTATCCGAGGTGGTCGAGGGAGTTAGGGAGAGCATAGCGGCGTTCGCGGACTTCGAGGCCGAGGCGATCAAGCTCGCATCCCTGACCCACGAAGCCGGCCAAGACGTATACATGCTCGCGGAGGCTTACAGGGTCGCCGCATCGGCTGCTGCGAGGGATTTCGCGGTATCGGCGGGAGAAGCGCTCCAAGCGCTCGAGGCTTTGGTTAAAGCCGGGTTAAGCGGTGCCGATGCGATCTCCGCCCTCGGAGCGGTCGTCGAGATGGCGAGGCTCGAGGCAGTCGACTTCGCGACAGCTGGAAACAACCTGGTCCAGGTGATGGCCCAGTTCGGGGTAAAGGGGTCTGAGGCTAAAACCGTCGTGGACGACTTGATCAACGCGTCGAGGCTTGGAATAGGCGCGGCGAGCGACTTCGCTCAGGGCTTGGCTAACTGCGGGGCGACGGCGCGGGCCATGGGTCTGGGGCTCGAGGATGCGTTGACCTGGCTCGTCGTCTTGGAGCGCAGGCTCGGATCCGCGGAGGAGGCTGGAACCCAGTTCAACAGGTTTCTCATGGATTTGTATGAGATAGCGGGGAAGCTCGGGGTCCCGATTCGAGACGTGAACGGAGACCTCAAGGACACGAACAAGGTGATCCTCGAAGTGATCGACCGGGCGAGAAGCCTCGGAGGAGACTTCGAAAGCCTTCAGAAAACGCTTCGAGGAGTGGATATCAGGGCGGTTAAGGCCCTCGCGACCTTCATGCAGATGACCGAGAGCTTCAGGGAGCTTAGGGAGGAGATAGGGAGACATGGATCGACGTGGGAGGCGTATAAGCGCTGGCTCGAGACGACCCAGGGAAAGTTCGCGGCGATGAGCGCCGAAGCCGATCGAATGAAGAGGAGAATAGGTGAATCGGCCTCGAGCATCGCCACCTATCTCGAAAACATCTTCCTACCGGCCGCCGAGGTGGTCTTCGCCTCTTGGAGGGGAATAGTCGCGCACGCGGTGGGGGATGTCGCGGGAAACCTCGAGTCGGCGATCGAGGTTCAGCTGGCGCTTGGAAGGGTTACCGAGGAGGAGGCTGGGAGGTGGATAATGAGCTACGTCGAGATGGGTAGGATAACCGAAGAGGAGGCTTTGAAGATAGCCGAGCACCTCGGAATAATGAGCCGGGATATTCAGCAGCTCATAGAGCGGGCCACGTCGGCTGGTGAAAGCGTTTCGGGAAGCCTTTCGAGGATAAGCGGGTCGGCGGCTCAGCTGGCTGAAAGCGGTGGAGCGGCGTTAACCCTATTGAACATGAAGCTTAATCAGCTCGCCTCATCGGCGAAGAACTTCAGCCAGGGATTCGAAGCCTTCGGGAAAGCGGTCTCGCTCGCCGGAAACTTCTACGACGTAACACTCGCGGTTTCCCAGGCCCTGGGCCGAGACGTGGAGCTATCGAAGGAAGCCGAGGAGAGCAAGCTCAGGCTCGCGGCCACCCAGCAGACCCTGAACTACTTGATGCAGAGCTACGGAGTGATCCAGCAGGCCGTTCAGCTCTACCAGCTCGGAGCAAAAGATGCGGGAGACATGCTTCTCGCCACGTTCAAGTCCATCGCCGAAGCGGTTCAAGACGGAGTCGTAACGAACCAGGAGTTCGTCGATATCTTGAAGAAACTCGGGGTCAACGCGGAAAACGTCGCCGGATCGCTTCACAATATCTTAGTCAAATCGCTTAAGGCAGCGGAGGAAGCTTTGAAGGGAAACGTGGCGAGCGTTGAGAACCTCATCTCCAAACTCAGAGAGCTCGACGGAATGGAAGTCACCTACAGGATCAAGCAGATCATCGTGAAGAAGGAGGAAGAAAGCGGGGAAGCCGAGATCCCGAGAAGGCTGCAGGCGGGCGCGTGGAGCATACCTCACACAGGCTACCTAGCGTATCTCCATCGAGGTGAAATGGTTTTGCCTAGAAGAGTGGCGGAGTGGTTTAGGCGCGGTGGAGCAGGCCTCGGAGGCCAGGTCATCAACATAAGCGTCAACGTGAACGCTTCCGGATTTTCCGATCCGGATACATTGGCTGAACTCGTTTCACGGGAAATCGCTCGAAGGCTCAGGAGGGCGATGTAGGCATGGCCTTGAAGCTCGAGCTTTACGATGAACAATCTTCAACTTGGATAGATAAGACCGATAAATGCATCCGGCTTAGACGAGACGTTTCAAGCCGCGAATTTGAGTCGATAGAATTCGAGATCATCGAAGAAGACGTGCAAATAGGTCAGAGAGTCAGAGTCAAGCAGGGAAACTCAATAGTTTTCGAGGGCGAAATCTACGAGCGATCTCGAAGACAAAGAGCCGGAGAACCAAGTTCAATTAAAGCAACCGCGTACAACTATCTAATACTCTATGACCGACACGTGGTTTACCGCCTCTATCAGACGGGAACCAAGGCGAGGGAAATAATCCGAGACCTCGCCACGCTAATTGATGACGAAGTTCCCATCAATCTCAGCGGCGTCCAGGATGGAGATGGCTTGCTGTCTCCGTGGGAGATTCGGAATCAGAAGGCCTTGGACGTGATGAAATCGGTTGCGAGGGGGACGAATTATTGGCTGCGGATGAAGCCGGCGCTATCGTATCTGAGCTTTAATGAAGCTGGCTACGTGGAGGTATCGAGTTCCCCGGGTTTGGCGCTTGAAACCTATACTGTTTTCGTCTGGTTCAAGGTTGCTGGAGAGATCTCCGATCCATATTACGGGACTTTGATAGCCCGCGGAAACTTCGGAGGCGGCAGCAGAGATAACTACAACATCCACGTTCTATCAGGTAGCCATCATCTCAGAGCCCGGATCGGATGCTATCCCAGCGATCCGAACCAACACTATCTTTACCATGAGTATGATTATTTCGATGGAGAATGGCATGTGGCAACCCTCACCAGCCAATACAGCGAGGAAGAAAACACGACCGATGCGAAGCTGTATTCCGATGGAGTTCTACGGGATTCAATAACTTTTTCAGGGAAGCCTTACACGGATCCATCCTTCTCAGTTAGAGTGGGGAGATGGTATGAGCAGTTCTTCAACGGATTCATCGGAGAAATATTAGTTTACGACCTAGTTTTCGCGGAGCAGCAGATAAGCAAGGTGATCGATAACCCGATGAACCCTCCGACGGATGGGCTGATCCTATGGTTTCAGATGACCAGGCAGAGCGGGGATAAAGTCTATGACCGAAGTGGGAACGAGTATCACGGCACGATCCATGGAGCTTCATGGGG
>JAGGVM010000106.1 GCA_021157985.1 Nitrososphaerota archaeon
AATTAGAGCCGAAGGACCGCGAGCTCAGCATACGGATCTTAAGCGAAGGCGGTGAAGACCTCGACGTATACGAAAAGCGGGTCCTTAAGTTCCTTAGAAAATTATCCCGCGGCGATGTTTTAGACACAGCTGATCTTGAGAAATCCTTGGAGACCGAGCTGGCTGATGAGGCTCGATGGGTGATTAGAAATCCGACTTCTAAGCCGGCTCTCAGCTTGATGACAAGCGGTAGGCGCAGGCTCGCACCATTCTCCGTGTTCGCAGCCGTTCTTCTTTTCGCTACAATATTCTCAGCCCAGTTTATGCCGGAGTTCGCCTTAATGATCGAGAAATCCGTAGCGTATTCGGTGATATTCCTCGTAGAATCCATAGTGGCCGTGATTGCTCCCTCAACTCTCTTCGGCAAGTGGAAGGGATCAGCGTATAAGGAAAAACTGGAGTGGGATGCGTTCAGGAAGTTCCTCTCCGACCTGGCCTTGATCAGAAAATATGCTCCTCAAGATCTTTCGATATGGGGTGAATGGCTGGTCTATGGGACGGCGCTCGGAGTCGGAGACAAAGTCGCCGAAGCCATGGAAGCGCTCGGAGTCACCTTAGAGGAAGCAGCAGCGGCGAGAAACATGCCTAAAGCCTTTGCACCGATAATAACGGCAATATCTCCTAAAAGCGAAGGAGGATCTGGAGGCGGGTTCGGAGCGGGAGGAGGATTCGGAGGCGGCGGAGCTGGAGCAAGATAACCACAGCATCAGTCTTCAACTAAAAATCATTATTTCCTGAGGTGGTGCGGGGGGTGGGATTCGAACCCACGAACCCCTACGGGACAGGAGCCTCAGTCCTGCGCCTTTGACCAGGCTTGGCTACCCCCGCTCTGCCTCAGAGGCTTGTTTTCCACATGTCTCTAAATAAACGTTATCTCGGGATCTCGGCCGCGTGCTTCTTTATTTTCTGTATGGCTTTTTGCACGTCTTCTAAGTCCTCTTCCTCGGAGAGGAGAACGTATTGCGGGATCCAGACCGCCTCCTCTCTTGATGCTCTTTCGACGTTTGGAAGGGGCTTGTTCTGAGGT
This sequence comes from Nitrososphaerota archaeon, assembly GCA_021157985.1. Lineage (GTDB taxonomy): Archaea > Thermoproteota > Nitrososphaeria_A > Caldarchaeales > Wolframiiraptoraceae > Wolframiiraptor. The sequence continues at coordinate 1,067 of JAGGVM010000106.1, forward strand.
AGGAAGGGGTAGTCGTAGAGAGGCCTGTAGCCTGCGTTGCAGGGTATCCCCTCCGCCTGGAGGGCCTCGACGAACTTCCTCTTTGGGAGACCGGCGAACTCGCTTTTATCGTACTTGAAGATGTACAGGTGATAAGCGTGTCTCGTTATCCGCTTATCACGGCTTAGCGGAGTTACTCCCTCGATCTCTGAGAGAAGTTTATCCAAGATCCGCGCCCCCTTCTCCCTCTTCTCCATGAGCTTGGGAGCTTTCTCGAGCTGGGCGATTAAGACAGCTGCCTGGAACTCTGTGATCCTGTAGTTCCATCCATAGATCCTGTGCTCGTACCATGGTCCTTCCCTAGGTCTCCCAACGTTTCTCAGGGACCAAACCTTGTCCGCTATCTCGTCGATGTTCGTCGTCACGGCCCCTCCCTCTCCGCAAGTTATGTTCTTGGATTGATAGAAGCTAAATATCCCGGCGTCTCCTATCGCTCCCACCCTTCTTTCCTTCCACTCAGCTCCATGGGCTTGAGCGGCGTCCTCCAAAATCATCAACGACTTTTCCTCCGCCAGATCGGTTAACGCGTCCATGTCGGCCGGCCTTCCCGCGACGTGAACGGGTATTATGGCTTTCGTTTTATCCGTTACAGTCCTCCTGGCAGATTCAGGGTCTATTGTATAGGTTTCCGGGTCTATGTCCGCGTAAACGACTTTAAGCCCTAGGTCTAACGCCGAGGTGGCCGTCGCTATGAACGTGTAAGCGGGAACAATTACCTCATCACCCGGATTTAATCCCATGGCCTTTAACGCGATCTTTAACGCGACCGTGCCGCTCGCGCAGAGCAGCGCATGCTTCGCGTCTTGGAACTCGGCGAACTTGCGCTCAAATTCTTCTTGAAACTTCCCACCTACGCTCCATTTCCCACTTCTCAGAGCGGCTATCAAGAGCTCTTCTTCTCGGCTATCATAGACGGGCCACTTCGGATAAGGCTCTTCTCTAACAGGCTTTCCACCGATTATCGCCGGCAAACCCATCCGCATCCCTTCCCTTAGGTTTCTCTTAAGGAGATCAAATAGGTTTTCATTCTAGAACCCGAGTGATCCCACTAGGAAGGCGGCCAAGGCTATCAGCATCCAGACAAGCGTCAGGTTCTTGACCTTTAGAGAATTCTCCTTGCTCGGTTCTACTATTATGGAATACGCGCTCCAGATGAAGCCCGCGTCCGCCGCCGCGACCAATGGGAGATAAAGCCACGAAACCAGCCTCAGAAGATACGGTAACGGGCTAAGGAATACGGCAACGAGATAAAACACTGCTCCGAGCTTCGCCGCGAACCCGCGTCCCTTGACTCTGGCCACAGACCGAACATCCCTCAAAGCATCGCCCTCCACGTCGGATATTCCCTTTATCACCTCTCTTCCCAAGTTCGAGAGATAGGCTGGGAGGATGAAGGTGATGAGTTTTGCAGAGATGTATCCATCCGCTAGGACCGCGCCGTAGATGAAGGGGATGATCACGACGAAGCTTACGATGAGGTTTCCGGCAAACCCGGTTTTCTTTAACCTCGCATTGTAGATCAACGCTGCTGAGAAAGCTAGGGCCGCGACCAGAAAGCACTGCGGCGAGATGGCGGCCGCGGCGGCGAGTCCTAATCCACCTATAATCGAAGAAAGAATTATCGCATCCGCCTCGGAGATTTTTCCAGATGGGATGGGCCTCCAAGGAGCGTTCACCTTGTCGACCTCTCGGTCGAAGTAGTCGTTGAATCCCATGGAGCTTCCGCAGAGGCCGTAGGCCGTTATGAAAGAGAGAATGAGTTCCTGGATTCTAAGGGAGCGCGTGTCGGAGAGCATGATCCCTGCTATGACGGCTATGTACATTAGTATCGAGTTAGGCGGTCTCGTCAAGCTCAGCAGAGCTTGAAGTTTTTCCCTAAGCATTCCTCAAGTCCACCAGCGAGACCCTGTAATATATTACCTCATTCCTCCTATCGACGACGGCTATTACGAGCTCTTTATTCATCTTCCTCGAAGCCGAGGCGAGCTCCAGAATCTTCTCGACGCCCACGTTTTTTCCCTCGAGAATCGGGGTGACGAGATACTTCGCGGGCTCTTTCCCGAATTTCCCCCTCTCGAAGACCCTGAACCTTAGATCCGAGCTCACCCCATCCTTCACGACGTATCGCCTCTCCCTCAGATCCCTATAAACAACGTAATCCCTCCAAACGTTCTCGTCGAGGCTTTTCATGTAATCGAGGAGTTCATTGAAATTGAATTCGCCCTTCGGGCCCAGAACCCGCATCCAGCCTTTCTCCACGAGGTAAAGCGCCTCCGGATAAGAATAAATGACGACGTCTTTTCTCGACGGATCCGTTGATCCATAGCCCCGGGACAATAAGCCGTCAGTCTTCTCGTTTTTTTCGGCGATGACTTGCTCCTCGATCAGCCTCGCCTCGATGACGCCGCTCATAATCCAGTATTCATCATGGAGGGGTTAAAGATATAGATGACGTGTCCATTCTTAGACACGGGGCGTAGATCCTTGAGGAAAGCGGCTTCCGCGGTCCTGATACTCCTAGTGCTCGCTATAGGATTTCTCGCGGGATACGCCGTTAAGTCCTCGTCAACGTCCACGGAAACCATTACCTCGTTTTCCCTAGAAACCACGACGATAACCGTGACCCAGACGGTTACTCGGATCTCCGAAAAGACGGCGACAATATCCGAAACGATCACGGTAACGAGATCCGCTGAGAAAACTACCGTGACCAAAACCGAGATAAAGACGGTGACCTTCAAGGAGATCTCAACGGTGTGCTTCCCTAAAATGATGAATGGTTGTGAAAGGCTTTTACTCGATTTGATAAAGAGGGCTAACGACAGCATCCACGTAATGATTTACAGCTTCACCCTAGACGACCTCGGAGACGCGTTGATAGAGGCGCGTAAAAGAGGAGTTGACGTGAAGGTATTGGTAGAGGCGGAGAATGCTTATTCAAAGGGGAGCGAGGTGCCGAAGCTCGTTGCCTCAGGCGTTGAAGTAGCCTTGGACTCGAATCCATATCTCATGCATAACAAGGTGATGATCGTTGACGGAAAGATCGTCGTAACCGGGAGCTATAATTGGTCATGGTCCGCCGAGAACAGAAACGACGAAAACCTCCTAGTTGTGGTGAGCGAAAGCGTCGCCGAAGCCTATGAGAAAGACTTCGAAACATTATGGAGCTCCGCTGAGAAACTTTAAATCTCCATTATCATTTCCCACCGATTGCAAAATGTTTCAACCCCGTTCTCGGTTACTCTCACCGCATCCTCCCATCTCAGCCCAAAGTCCGATGAATATAGAAACGTATCAACCTGGAAAGTCATGTTTCTTTTGAGAACATAATCCGACGTGGTCTCTATCCAAGGAGGTTCAACCTCCATCAAGCCTATTCCGTGGCAAGGGCCGTAAAGAACGTTTTCTTTTACTCCTTTTCGTTCCGCGGATTTGAGGAATTTCTCCGCGACTTCTTTTGCCGGAATCCCCTCTCTCATTAAATCTCGTGTTTCTTGATGGAGTTCGAGGCCTATTTCGACTAGTTTTCTAACGTTCTGCGGCATTCGCCCGATAGAAATGGGGCGGCCTATGCTTGAGGAATACCCGGAAACTCTTGCCCCGATGTTTAGCTGGATGAGCTCGTTCTCTCGGATTTTTTTGTGAGTGGGCCTTGAAATGGCGTGCCTTGTATTTTTCCCCGAGAAAACGTAAAGCGCGTGCCCTTCATATTCCGCTCCGTTTTCATAAAGCGCTTGTTGAGCTATTCCAACTACTTGAAGCTCCGTCATACCGGGCTTAATTTTCTCCAACACGGATTCTATAGCTTTTTCCGCGGTTCTCGACGACTCTCTTAATGCCGCTATCTCATTCTCGCTCTTCAGACTTCTTAACCTTCGCAGGATATTATCAGCTTTCACGAACTCCGTTTCAGGAAGAACCTTTCTTAAACCCTCGATAACCGGTAAAGGCATGATCGCATAACCAGCTATACCGAGTCTTTTCACCTTCCTTCCACCTGTTGCTTCCTCGAAAACATCTCTAAAAGTGCTGAGCCTCATCCCAGGGTAATCGGGCTCCGCCGACTCCCGGTACTCGAGCAGCTTCATAATCTTCTTAATTCTACTCCTGTCTCTCGCGTAGAGCTCGCTTTCAGGGCCTATCAACAGTATTGGGTCGCCGTCTCTTGGAACCACGACGCCAGCAGACTCAAACACGGGCCAATAATCCGATAGATATCTAACATTAGCGGGATCAGATTCGTTTGAGTGAGCTATTAGGCAATCCAAGTCTTGTCTGTCTAATTCTCTTTGAACTCTTTTGACACGATCAGAAAACTCCGAGTCCGGGATAACAGTCACCATACATTATTCTAGAACGAGCCGCAGCCTTTATAAATTTAAAAATAAAGAGAACTTAAATTCTCGTATAGCCTAACGGCTTTCAAGGTGGATTGTTATTGTTTCGGAGCTAAGCTTGCACTGGTTGGAGAAGCACGTGGCGAAGGCGCTTAAAGAGAGGAAGTCTCCGCTTTCGTTCGAAGAAGCTGCTGAGCTGATCGGTCGAGACGTTGGCTCGGTGGCTAAGGCGTCTCTATGGCTCAGGAACAAGGGGTTGATAGATGTCGAGGAGAGGGAGCGTAAAATCTTCTCCTTAGGAGAGGAGGGAAAGATCTACGCGGAGCAGGGGTTACCCGAGAAGAGGCTCGTTGAGGAGCTTGAAAAAGCGGGTGGAGAGCTGGAGCTCGATTCGCTGAGGGAGAAGCTGGGCGAAAAAACCTTCAGGATAGCGATTAGCTGGGCTAAGAGACGGGGCTGGATAAGCATAGAGAAGGCTCCGCGGGGTGCGGTGGCGAGGCTTGTGGAGAAGCCCGGGGAGCTTGCGGAGGAGAAGGTTCTCAAATTGCTCGCGGAGGGTGAGCGAAGTCTCGACGAGATCCCGGAGGATCTGAGGGATGCTTGCCTGGAGCTGGCGAGTAGGCCTAAGGTGCTTGAGGTCAAGATCGTTAGAACGCATTTGATGAAGCCGACTGAGAAGTTGATGGCCCTGCCTGATGAATTGCTGGAAGAGGAGGAGGTTACGAAGCTTACGAGAGAGCTCCTGGCCACGGGGAAGTGGAGAAAAGTCAAGTTCAGAAAGTTCGATATACGGGCTCCGACTCCCCCGGTCTTCGCATCTAAGAGACACCCACTCCGAGAGCTGATAAAGCTCGTCAGAGAAATCTTCGTTGAAATGGGGTTCGAGGAGATACGCGGCCCATTAGTAGAGCTCGCCTTCTGGAACTTCGACGCCCTGTTCCAGCCCCAGGATCACCCGGCTCGAGAAATGCATGACACATTTTATCTCGCTGAGCCCGAGAAAGGCGAGCTTCCCCGCAAACTCGTCCCCCCGATTAAGCGCGTGCACGAGGATGGAGGTGATACTGGATCGACGGGTTGGGGGTATCGGTGGAGCGCTGAGGAGGCGAGGAGGCTTCTCCTAAGAACTCATACGACGGCTACGACTATAAGATACTTGGCTGAGCATAGGGATCCGCCCGTCAAGGTCTTCTCTGTGGATAGGATTTACAGGAACGAGCGGACGGATTGGAAGCATCTCGCCGAGTTCCATCAGATCGAGGGCATAGTGATGGGTGAAAACGTTTCTTTCAGAGATCTACTGGGGTTGATCAAGGAGTTCTATAACAGGCTTGGGTTGAAGAACGTGAAGTTTAGGCCGAGCTACTTCCCCTACACCGAGCCTTCAGCCGAGGCCGTGGCATACCTTGAGGATAAGAAAACGTGGCTTGAGCTCATCGGCATGGGGATCTTCAGGCCTGAGGTCACTAGGCCTCTGGGGATAAAGCATAGGGTTTTAGCGTGGGGCGGTGGGCTGGAGCGGCTGGCGCTCGCATTATACGATCTCGACGATATCAGAACGTTCTATAACAACGACCTAAACTGGATTAGAAGCGTTCCATCGGCTTTCCTGAAAAAGAAGATAGGAATTGTTTAGATCACTCGTATGGAGGAGGGATCTCGACGAGCCTCTCGGACAACCACTTCGCGAACTTCTCAGCCGACCTAGCCCTATGAGAAAACTCGTTCTTCTCCTCGACATCCATTTCTCCGAACGTTCTCCCATCACCCTCAGCCGGAACGAATATGGGATCGAACCCGAAACCTTTCTCTCCTCTCGGCTTCTCAGCGATCCAACCCTCGACCTCGCCCGTGAACATGTGAACCGAGTCCGTGATCGGACAATAGAACGCGAGCGCAGACTTGAACCTCGCCCTCCGCTCCTTCACCCCCTCCATCAACTTGAGGATTCCCCTTATTCCTAGGGTTTTGAAGACGTAGCTGCTGAAAGGCCCTGGAAATCCTTTAAGCGAATCGATGAAGAGACCCGCGTCCTCAACGAGGACAGGTTCTCTCAGGACGCTGTACGCGTAAAGTACGCTGTTCCTAGCTATTTCTCTAAGATCCATGGATTGGATCTCGGGGGTTTCCATGGGCTCGACCCTGAACTTGAACCCGTATCTCGTGAATATTTCCCTGAATTCCTCGGCTTTGCCCTTGTTCGTTGTGACTACTACGAACCTAATGCTTCTTCCTCCTTTCCTCGACATACCTACCCCTCCTCCTTATCTCCTTCACTTTCTCCATGATCTTCAGGGCTTGCTCCCTCCCAACGGTACTCGAGTATCCTTTAAGAAAGTTCCTCATGAATATCTCCCTTATGGAGTGATGCGCGCTGTCGAGGCTTCTATCCAATAGATGCACGTCTACAGCGAGCTCCTCTAAGTCGTCTGTGACCACGCTTAGCCCGAAGTCTATGATGTAGAGCCTCCCCTCTTTATCGACTAGGATATTGGATGTCGTCAGGTCTCCGTGAGCGACGTGGGTGAGATGCATTCTGCCGACTATTTCTCCCAAGCTTCTCGCTAAGGCTTCGATCACCTTTTTCGGGAGATCGTGTAGCAGATTTCTTAGCTCCGTTCCCTCGATGAACTGCATGTAGAGGGTTGACTCGCTTCGATCCATGAGGACGATGGCGGGGCAGGGGACACCGCTTTTCTTGAGCATCGAGATTATCTTGGCTTCGTGGAGGGTTCGCCTATCCCTCACCCACTTATCGAGATCCGGCATCCTATACGGCTTCGGAACCCTATGCTTCGAGACGAGCTTTAATCCATTCCACTCGAGCTTCGAGACCACGGCCTCCGCTCCAATCCTTATCACCTTCGACTCGGCTTCGAAGATCACTCACGGCCTCGCCTCCTCTCTCTTCATAGGCCCATCTCCCTCCAAGCGGCCTCCGCCTCGTCGATCCGGTATCTAGGCCTAATCCTGCTTTCCTCGACGTGGATCATCTGCCCGGCCAGCAGATATAGCACGCCCGTCCACGCTATCATCGCCCCGTTATCTCCAGCGTATTGATCTGGAACCCTGTATACCCTCGCGTCGTGCAGCCTTGCCATGGATTCTATCATCTCGCCGAGCCTCCGGCTTCTGGCCAATCCGCCTACTATCAAGATCTCGGATTTACCTGAAAACGCGAGAGCCCTCTCAAGGGTCTCTGTAAGCATGCTGTAAACGGTTTCGGTTAAGCTGAAGCAAACGTCTTCAAGCTTCATTCCTCCCTCCAAGGCCTTTAAAGCAGCCGTGAGAAGACCTGAGAAAGATACATCCATTCCCTTAACCCTGTAGGGCAGCGGATGGAATTTTCCTCCTCGTCTCGCGCATTCCTCCGGAGCGGGCATAGGCCCTATCCCAGCCTTGATGCCGAAGACGTCGAGGCAGTTTCCCGCCGCTATGTCGAGCGTCTCCCCGAAGATCCTGTATCTGCCATCGAGGTAACCCGTTATCAGGGTGTTCCCTCCAGCGACGTAGAGGATTACCGGGTCCCTGCATCCGGCCGTGAGCCGTCCTATCTCGATATGTGCGATCCCGTGATTGACTGGGAGGAGGGGTTTTCCGAGGCTGAGGGCTAGGGCTCTGGCGACCGTTGCTCCGACCCTGAGACATGGCCCCATTCCCGGGCCGATTGAGAACGCTATCCCATCCAGCTCTCTCGGAGATATGCCGGCTTTTTCTAAGGCTTCTTTGACGGCTTTGGGGGCGAGCTTGCTGTGATGCTGGGCTGCTTCTCTTGGGTGGATTCCGCCGCTTGGAGGCCTGTAAGTATAGTTTACGTTAGCTAGAATTCTTTTCTCACTCGTCGCTATCCCAACGCCGAAAGTGTGAGCTGTCGACTCTATTCCGAGGACTATCTTCTCGCCCACTTTCTCTTCAAGATCTTTCCGCTGAAAACTCCTTAAAGACTTACCCTAAGAAAAATTAAGGAAATCAGGGCGATCAGCTTCCCCAAATTACCTCCGCGACATCGGAGAGCCCGAGCTCTTCGAGCTTCTCCCTCGTAGGCTTACCGGTCTTCTTATCCCATCCCAGCGCCTCATAGGTTTCATCGAGCATTCCGTCAAGGTTCTTCACGCTCACGCCCTTCGTCGGCCCAGATTTGAGAGGCTCCATAAGCCTCTTCGGAAGTCTATCATCCTTTCTGCTTATTCCCTCCCGGACGTTAAAGCATCTCTTCAGGTTATAGACCCGCTCCGAGATCTTCAGTAGATCTTCCGGGCTTAGATTCCACCCCGTCAAAGTCGAGACGAGCCTCGAAAGCCGCCTAGGATTGAGGTTCCTATCCTCATCTGCTTGCAAATAGAATCTGCAGACTCCTAGGATGCTGGCGAGCTCTCCGAAAATGAACATTACCTTCACGGCTCTTCCCCTATTAACTCCCGTCTCCTCGAACCGGCTTGGAGGAGGCCATGGAAGGCCGAAGTCGACAAGCCCCATATTACTCCTACTGAAGTCCCACATCGGAGACCAGATGGGCTCAATGTGACATGACCCTCTCGGATTCCCGATAGCGTACTGGATCGCCAAGGACTTCGAGGTACCTCTCGTGTCATGCGCCGGCACTTCCAACCCCTTAACGTGGCAGGCGAAGTCCTCAGCTCCTCCGCCTATTTTTTCCGCGGCTTCTCTAACTCCCTCGGCTAATAGATCCCCTATATCCTCCCTGTTTATTATTTTCTCGAGAAGGGCTAGCACGGCGTCGGGATTCCCCCACTCGAGCTTTATCCCACCCGTGTCCTTCTCCGTTATCAACCCCCTCTCGAAAGCCTCCGTGGCGAAGGCTATCACGCTTCCCGCGGAGATGGTATCTATCCCGTAAGTATTGCAAAGGTATCCCGCTTTGATCAACGGCTCCAGGTCGCCCATCATGTTCTGAACTCCGAGCATGTCGTCAGTCTCGTATTCAGCTCCCTCATGAGGAGGAGTCGCGTATTTTCCTGCCGGAACCCAAACGAAGCGGCCGCAGGCCATGACGCAGCCGAAGCAGGCTCTACGCTTTATCAGGTAATTTCTAGCCAGAGCCTGTCCGGACATTTTGTCCGCGTCTTCATAGTACCCTGTTTGGAAGTTCTTCGTCGGAAGCGCGCCGGACTCGTTTAAGCTCATTACACCGCCTATCGTCCCAAGCAGAGCGAGCCTATCGTCCGTTCTCTTCATCAAGGCTTCAAGAGCTTCCCGAACAGCCTCGAGGAACCTGTTCGGATCTGCTGGCTCTATACTTCGATCGCCATCGACTACTATTGCCTTGAGCTTCTTTGATCCCATTACAGCGCCTCCTCCGCATCTCCCCGCTGCCCTATCGTAATCGATCATGATGTTAGCGAACTTGATCAACCGCTCCCCTCCAGGACCTATGCAGGCAACTGATGCATCCGGGTTTCCGACTTCCTCGAGAAGTATATCCGTTGCTTCGTGAACGGTCTTTCCCCATAGGTGCGACGCATCCCTTATCTCGACTTCATCGTCAAAAATATTCAAGTACACGGGCTTATCGGATGCGCCCTCTATGATTATGAAATCATATCCCGCGAACTTCATCTTGGGTCCGAACTTTCCACCAGCCCTCGACTGCCCGAAAATCCCGGTTAAAGGCGACTTGAAACAGAATTCAACGCTTCCGGATCCAGGGGTCAGAGTTCCGGTCAATACCCCTGTAGTTGCTATTAGCTTGTTTTCCGGGCTCAGTGGATCGAGTCCTTTAGGAAGCTCATCCCACATCAGCCTCGCGGCGTATCCGGTTCCCCCGAGATAGAGTTTCAACAAGTTCTCGTCTAGATCTTGTTTGACGATTTTACCCGTTGTCAGATTCACTCTGAGGATTTTTCCTCCATATCCGTAAAACTTCTTTCCCGCCATTTTTCATCACCTCTTATCCGGCATGAGGGGCGTGAGCTCTTTCTTCTGAAGCCTCGAGAAAAGCATCCGCTTGTACTTCGCTGCATCGTTTACGTCTAAGAAGAGCAAGGCCTTCGTCGGGCAAACCTTGACGCATTCAGGATCCCCTCCGCAGA
>JAGGVM010000148.1 GCA_021157985.1 Nitrososphaerota archaeon
CCGAACCGCTCTATTAGCTTGTCGTAGTCGACTTTTCCCTCGACCTTCCAAGGGGTTACCACGAACTCGTCTCTCATGGTCTCATCAACGTCGCCGGGCTTAGATGAGCCAAAAACGCCCACCCATTCTAACCCCTCTCAGAGCTCCTCGGATATATACCTAAAGGGAGACCTCTTCCAGGGGGATTTCTTTAATAGGCCGCCGCCTTCACGGATCTCGGGCGCTGGGTCTTGGAGGATCTCGATAGGTTTAGGGAGTCTGGAGCGATAGCCAGGAAGGTGAGGGAGGAAGCGTGTAGGATGGTGAGGGAGGGGGTTAAGGCGATTGAGATCTGCGAAGCCGTCGAGGAGATGATAAGGGAGCATGGAGCCGAGCCCGCCTTCCCCTGCAACATAGGGATAAACGAGGTCGCGGCCCACTACACTCCCCCGCCCGGAGACCAGCTCACGATCCCTCCTAGAAGCATCGTGAAAATAGATTTGGGCGTCTCCCTCGACGGATACCTCTCCGACACCGCGGCGACCGTGGCCCTCAGCCCAGACCTAGAGCCCATGGCCGAAGCCTCCAGAGTCGTCTTACACGAGGCGATCAAGGCGATGAAGCCCGGCGTGCGGGTCTCCGAGATAGGCTACGTGATCCAGCGGACCGCGAACGCCCTCGGCTTCAAAACGATCGGGAACCTAACGGGCCACGAGATAAAGCGCTATGAGCTTCACGCCGGGACCACGATCCCGAACATCGCCGTCCCTTATCCGGGTAAGCTTAAGGAGGGCCACATCTACGCGGTCGAGCCCTTCCTCACGACGATGAAGGGAGCGGGCGAGGTTGTTTCGATGAGGCTCGTCACGATCTTCAGGGTGGCGGGAGGCCGGATCAAGCTCAGGAGGCTGAAGCCCGAGGAGCGGGAGCTCTTAACCAAGTTGAGCGAGAGATTCAACGGGCTTCCCTATACGACTAGGTGGATAAACGACTTCGAGAAGGTTCGAGCGATCCACGAGCGGTTGGTCAAGATCGGGAGGATCCAGGGTTATCCGGTCTTGGTGGAGAGGCGTGGGGAACCGGTCGCCCAGACCGAGCACACGGTCCTAGTAACCGAGAAGGGCGCGGAGGTATTGACTTAGGCCCGCCGGCTCACGATCCTGCTTTGAGCCTGCTTCTTCTGAGGTTCTTTCACGTAGATCCCGATGATCTTCATCTTATTTGATCCGCACTTAGGGCACTTCTCCTCGACTATCTTGAAGACGTAGTCTCCATCCTTGAAGGGCCTCGAGTTAATGGTTCCGCATTCGAGGCACTTGAGATAGGTCATCGGCTTTGGAACCGGTTTTCCGGCCCGGAACTGGGAGAACACTTTCTCATCTCCTCTTCTCAGGTTACGCCTATTCCAACGGTGTTCCCGATTCCGGCGACGATCACGGAGAAACCTTCCTCGACCTTGCTCGTTATCAGCTTCTTAACCCTCTCGACGACCTCGTCGGCCGCCTTCGCTATGCTCTCCTTCATCGGGGTTATCGCCTCGCCTATCGACTGGTAGATCACGAAGGCGTAGAGCGGTATGTTCCTCTTCTTCGAAGCCTCCTCGATCTTGAACTTCTCGACCCCGAGTCCCCCGATGGCGGCTCCTATTCCCTCGACCACTTTCCCGGTCTCCTCTCCCTCGAGCTTCAGCCCCGCGTCGATCATTATTATCGCCTTAACCCTGTCTCCCTCGGACTCCAAGATCTTCAACAATCCATCGGCCGGTCTCCCGACAGCTCCTCCGGGTCCAGCGGCTCTGAGGACGAAGAGCTTCCTTCCCTCGAAGGAGGTTTCATGGACTATAGTGTCCTTCGCTATCTCGTAGGTCTTCTTCTCCATGTTCTCGACGAGCTTCGCGGCGGCCAATACCCCGACTCCGTCTCCGATGGGCTGGCCGTGCATGAACGCGTAGGATGCCTGCCGATATGCTTCCGCGATCTCCATCAGCTGGGGTATGAGCATCTGGACTTGGAGGACTATGTAGACGTTCGAGGTCTTCTTCCCGAGCAGGTAGTAGTGTCTCACGACCCTGTAGAGGTAGTCCATTCCCCGGGCGACGTCGACGAGGTTCGTCAAGGTCTTGGCCCGCTCTCGATCCGCCTTGCTGCATATCGCCTTAACGTGCTCTTCGAAGGTGTCCTCCCACGACCTCGCTATATGCTCGAGCTTGTAGACTACTCCATAGGGATCCATGGATTCGGGCTCTATCATGAAGGAGAGGAGGAGGTTGTCGAGCTCTCTCCCCACGTCGACGCCTTTCTCCGCGTATTTCTTCAGGGTTTCAAGGGTCCTCGCCCTCACCTCGTCCCTCATCGCCTTCAACCTGTTCAGCCTCCGCTCTAGGTCTCTGAGTATGTAGCCGAGCTGAAGCCTCTGCGAGAACGTCGGATACAGCAGGAAGATCATCATGAAGACTATCCAGATTAGGCTCGTCACTATCGAGATTAAGTCCTGTTGGGGCGCGAACTGCAGAAAACTCAACATCCCAGCAACGTCTCCAAACAATCCCATCAACCACGCTCCCTCTAAAAAGTTTCTCGCCAAAAATTAAATACGAAGCCGCGAATCCCGCGGAAGAAAAGGGTAAAAAATACCCCCGGAGCCACATAACTGGGGTGCCGGTCATAGGGGAGGGGGAAACACCCAGACCCATTCCGAACCTGGAAGTTAAGCCCCTCCCCGCTCGGCGAGTAGTGGGGTGCGGGAGCCCCCGCGAAAGCCGGGTGCTGGCACCCCTTAACCGCTTGATTTTTCTCAGGGTGATGCTGATATAGGCTTGTTGGAGGTGTGTTTTCCGGATGAAGATTTTCTTGGATACGGCTGATCTGGATGAGATCAGGTTCGCGGCTTCCCTCGGGGTTATAGACGGGGTTACGACGAATCCCTCCCTGATAAGGCGGGCGGTGGAGAAGCGCGGCGGCTCGATCTCGATGGAGGACTACATCAAGGAGATAGTCAAGGTGGTTCCGGGCCCCGTTAGCCTCGAGGTGATAAGCGTGGAAGCGGAGGCGATGATCGAGGAAGCCAAGAAGCTCTACAGGCTTTTCAGCCCCTACGGAGAGGTCGCGATAAAGATCCCGATCTGCCCGAGCATGGACGGCGAGAGCAATGTCTACGACGGCTTAAGGGCCATAAGGGAGCTCAGCGCGCTCGGGATACCCGTAAACGTCACCCTCGTTATGACCCCGGAGCAAGCGCTCCTCGCGGCCAAGGCCGGCGCCGCCTACGTGAGCCCCTTCGCCGGCCGCATAGACGACTATATCAGAGATAAAATGGGGATGAAGAGGGGAGAAGACTACGGGAAAGCGGATTACTACGACTTCGAGCTCGTTAGGAAGATCGCGGAGAAGCGGGTTGAAAAGGTTCTGGAATCGAAGCCCGCCTCGACCTCGAAAAGCCTTTACCTAGATGAGGAAGTGAAGTCTGTGGCCTCCGAGGGCCAGGACAACGGAGTATACAGCGGGGTGGACCTGATAGCGAGGATCCTTAGGATCTTTAGGAACTATGGTTACCGGACCGAGGTGATCGCGGCGAGCATGCGTAACGCGAGGCAGGTCAGGGAGGTGGCGGAGCTCGGAGTCCACATAGCGACCGTACCCTTCTACGTCTTGAAGGAGATGCTGGTGCACTACAAGACGATCGAGGGCGTGAAGGCCTTCGCAGCCGACGTCGTCCCATCCTATAGAAAGATCTTCGAGGAGAACCCCTGAAAATCTCTCTTTACCACCACTTCTCCGCGTAGCCCCGCTCAGCCTCTCTCCTCAGCTCCTCAACCGCCTTCCGGAGATCCGGCCGCCCGAAGGTCGCCGTCCCGGCCACGAGCAGATCCGCGCCAGCCTTAACGACCTCCGCCGCGTTCTCGGGAGTGATCCCGCCGTCGACCGCGAGATACGCGTCTACCTTCTCTTCGACGAGGATTTTCCTCATCTCTCGAACCTTTCCCAGCATCCCCGGGATGAATTCCTGGCCCCCGAACCCCGGGTTAACGGTCATCACGAGGACGAGGTCTAGGTCTGATAAGACGTATTTGATCGACGTGAGCGGGGTCGCGGGGTTAAGGGCTACTCCGGCCTTGACTCCCTCCCTCTTGATCAACCGTATTGCTCGGTGGAGGTGGACGCAGGCCTCGGCGTGGACCGTGATTATCTCGGATCCCGCTTCGACGAGTTCCCGGATGTAGTTCTCCGGGTTATAGACCATTAGATGCGCGTAGAAGGGGAGGCTCGTGTGCTTTCTCAGCGCCTTCACGATCATGGGGCCGAAGCTCAGGTTCGGGACGAAGTGCCCATCCATGAGGTCGAAGTGAAGCATATCCGCCCCCGCTTCCTCGGCCCTCCTGGCCTCCTCTCCGAGCCTCGCGAAATCGGCTGCGAGAACGCTTAAAGCGATCTTAACAGGACTTTCCCTCATCCCACTACTCGGGTTCTCTTTCATTCAAGAATCTTCCCCCACGTCTTCGCCGATAAAGCTTCTTAAGGCGAGGGCTTCGGGAGAAGGGTTGGTCAACGATTGAGCTGGGACTCGGCTGAGCTCAAGCCATGTAATGGCCGTAAATGCACGTTCTGCGGAGCGAGGACCCCGATCTATTATAGGCGCTACTCGGGCGAGATGCTCTGCTCCACCTGCTTCAAGAAAAACATAGTCGAGCGGGTTAGGCGGACGATCTCCCGATACGATCTCCTCAGGCCCGATGACCGGATAATGGTCGCGGCCTCAGGCGGCAAGGACAGCCTCGCGCTCCTCAAGATACTCCAAATCATCGAGGCGGATTTCCCGAAATCCGAGCTCATCGCGGTGACGATAGACGAGGGGATAGGGGGCTATAGGGAGAGGGCGGCCGAGCTCGTCGAGCGGTTCGCATCCAGCCTAGGAATACCTTTCTACAAGATGGGCTTCGAGGAGTTCTACGGCTTCACCTTAAGCGAGGTCGTCGAGGCCGGGATCCATAGGAGGCTCGGGGTCAATCCCTGCACGATCTGCGGGGTTCTGAGGAGGAAGGCTCTATCGCTCGCGGCGAGGAAGCTCGGGGCAACGGTCATCGCGACCGCCCACACCCTCGACGACGTGGTCAACACCTATCTCCTAAACCTCTTGAAAGGTGAGCGGAACATAAAGCCGGTGGGGTTGAGGAGGGAAGGGGAGGGAGTTGTTCCGAGGGTCGCTCCTCTCAGGCTCATCCCAGAGCGCGAAATAGCCCTCTACGCCTATCTCGAGGGCATCCCCTTCCAGTCTGAGACCTGCCCCTACACTCATTCATCCATGCGCGATAGGATTAGAAACTTCATGGCGTGGTATGCGGCTCACAAGCCCGAGGCCCTCTACGCCTTCCTCAAGAACTTCGAGCGGATGCTGAAACCTCCGAAGGCTGAGAACAGGTGCGCGATCTGCGGGGAGCCAACGAGTAGGAGGATATGCAGAGCCTGCGAACTCGAGCTCGCGATAAAGCGCGCCCTCGGGAGATTAGATCCTGACGAGGCCGAAGGTCTTGAACGTGAACCCCATGTTGGCGACTATGAGGAAGAGGCATAACGCCGTCAAGCCGTAGCTAATCGCGCTCAAGGCTTTCTCGTTCTTCAGCTTCGACTCGAGCAGGGAGATCACGAGCATGTTTCCGTCGAGGAAGTAGATCGGGAGCATGTTGAAGACCGCCACGTTCACGGCGATGAGCTGAGTCCACCAGAAAACCCTGTAAACCGCGTACTCGGTCTGCGGGCTCCCGAACCTAATCCTTGCCGGAAAATAGTAGTCTATCCTCGTTATCCCGAGGCTTCTGAGGATCCAGGCGAGCGGCATGTTGATCGGCTGCTTGAGCTTATAGGTCTGCGTCCCCCTGCTCGTCTGGATCACCAGGCTGTCGGATGCGGAGATGTTCTGGTAGAGCGTGTTCCTGTTCACGGGAACCCCGTTCACGCTGTAGATCACGTCGTTCACCTCGATCCCCTTAACCGATCCATCCGTCTCCAAGACCACGAGCCCTGCTTCGCTCGGGATGAAGATCCCGGCCATGAGCAGGATCACCAGGATCCCAACCGCCAGGTTCGCCAAGCTTCCCCCAGCCGCTATCCTCGCCTTCACCCTGCTCGAAGCCCTCCTCAACTCCTCCTCATCGGGCTCCACAAACCCTCCCGGGAAGAGGTAGAAGAGGAAGAGCCCCGTGGACTTCAGCTTTATCCCTTCAAGCCTCGCTATCACCCCGTGCATCCCCTCATGGGTGACGAGGACTATTCCGAGCGCTACGAGCATGTAGGGTAGGTGCTCGAGCCTGATCGTGACACCGACGACGAGGGGGATCACGATGTTCTGGGGGCCGACCTGGCTGGGCGCGAAGAGATAGGTTCCGAGGTTCTTGGATAGGACGTAGACCGCGAACGCCATCATCCCGAAGCCGAGGGCTATCCCGAGATCCGAGGCCACCTTGATCAGGGACGGGGCCTTTGCGACCGCCTTATCGAAGATCTCGACGCTTCTCTCAGACCTAACTATGAAGCCGAGCGGGTAGAGCTTAACTCCCTTGAACTCGATCCTGAACACGTACTTGATCAAGAGATATGCGGCGATCCACCCTGCCGCCAACGCGGCTAAGAGAACATACTCCATTCTAAGCAGCCTGAAAAATAGAAAAAATATTAACGTTTACTGCGGATGGGGAAAGAGGTTTAGAAGATGGCTTTCTCGGTCTTCGCGTCGAAGATATGTATCCTCGCGTGTGGGAACCCGATCAAGAGCTTCTCCATCAAATATGGAACCGAACAGGCAATAC
>JAGGVM010000097.1 GCA_021157985.1 Nitrososphaerota archaeon
CGAGCTCGTTCTTCCTCCTTATCGCGAGGCTTCTCGCATCGTTCTCAGCCGCCAGAATTATCTCATCCGCCAAAGCCTCTTCAGGCGTCTTCCTATTCCTGAAGCTCGAATCCCTCGCGCCCTGAGCTAGATACCTTAAGGCCAGGTCGAGCCTCCTCTGAGGAGATATATCCACCGCCTTGAAGTAGACGATCCCGCCGTAGCTGAGTCTCGTGACGTCTTCCCTCGGAGCCGCGTTCTCGATTGCCCTCACCAAGACCTGGATCGGGTTCTGCCCGGTTCTCAGGTGAATTATCTCGAGAGCGTTCTTCACGATCTTCAAGGCCTTCGTCTTCTTCCCGCCGTTGGGCCCAGGCCTCATGAACATGTTAGCAAGCCTCTCGACGACGTTCACCTCGGCCTTCCCAAACCTCTTATGCTCATGTCTTCCACCGGAGTGGGGGACCACCATAGGCCTGAGGCAGATATATCTCTTAAGCCCCGGGTCCTTTACCTCGACCTCGCTGACATCCCACTTGCCGAAGATCTTGAACTTCTCGGCGAGGCCCTCGACCGCTTCGCTCATCCTCCGCTAACCCTATATCAAGCATCTTTTAAACCATTATTTCCCGGGGAAATTTTTCCGTGGGCTCGATAAGAACCCGCCCGCTTGAGGTTCACGGCTTTTCCCGGGAGAAGCTTATATAAAGGAATGAAACCCAATATACGCTAGCTGTGGAGAAGAGGTGTTACTAGATGTCCGCTAAGCCTCACTTGAACCTCATAGTCGTGGGACACGTAGATCATGGAAAATCGACGACGATGGGCCACTTCCTAGTAGACCTAGGCGTGGTTGACCAGAGGCTCATCCAGCAATACGAGGAAGAGGCGAAGAGGCTCGGAAAAGAGACTTTCAAGTACGCGTGGATCCTCGACCGGATCAAGGAGGAGCGTGAGCGAGGGCTCACCATCGACCTGGCCTTCCAGAAATTCGAGACCAAGAAGTACTCCTTCACCCTGATCGACGCGCCCGGTCACCGAGACTTCGTCAAGAACATGATCACCGGAGCAAGCCAAGCAGACGCAGCGATCCTAGTCATCTCGGCGAAGAAGGGCGAGTTCGAGGTCGGAATCGCGCCGGGCGGCCAGGCGAGGGAGCACGCCTTCCTGCTATCGGTTCTGGGAATCAAGCAAGTAATAGTTCTGATAAACAAGATGGATGACCAGACCGTCAACTGGAGCAAGGAGAGATATGAGGAAGTTAAGCAGGGAGTAAGCGACCTCCTGAAGAGGATAGGCTTCGACGTCTCGAAGATTCCTTTCATCCCGGTCTCAGGCTGGTATGGTGACAACTTGATCGAGAAAAGCAAGAACATGCCGTGGTACGATGGACCAACCCTCCTCGAGGCCTTAGACCAATTCGAGGAGCCTCCGAAGCCCATCGACAAGCCTCTCAGAATACCAATTCAAGCCGTTTACTCGATACGCGGAGTCGGAACCGTTCCGGTCGGAAGAGTGGAGACCGGAGTGCTGAAGCCAGGAGACCAGATAGTAATCATGCCGCCTGGGATAAAGGCTGAGGTCAAGTCGATCGAGATGCACCACCAGCCACTGCAGCAAGCGGTTCCCGGAGACAACATAGGGTTCGCCTTGAAAGGCGTCGACAGATCTCAGATAAAGCGTGGAATGGTCGTAAGCCACCCCGACAGCCCCTGCAGCGTAGCCAAGGAGTTCGTGGCGCAGATAATCGTGATCTATCACCCGACCGCGATCGCGGCGGGATACACGCCGGTAATGCATATTCACACTGCTCAGACAGCTGTGAGATTCGTCGAGTTGCTCGAGAAGCTCGATCCGAGGACGGGCCAGGTCGTTGAGAAGAATCCTCAGTTCCTAAAGACCGGAGACGTCGCGAAGGTGAAGCTCAGACCGCTTCAGCCAGTAGCGCTCGAAACATACTCCGACTTCCCGGAGCTAGGTAGATTCGCCATCAGAGACAGCGGGATGACCGTCGCGGCAGGAGTAGTTAGGGAGATAACCGAGAAAGGACCTTAACCGCCTAAACCCCTAAAAAATTTTTGGCCGATACAAGCTAACGAGCTAGGCTGTCCTCTTATTCTCTCCCGTTTCTAGAGAGGCTAATGCTTTATTATCCAGTCACCCTAAAGAAAGCCGTGAACCAATCATGAGGATCGTGGTGAAGCTCGGCGGACACCTAGTATCAACCCCGAGCGGAATCAGAACCGGATACCTAAGGGAATTCGCCTCCCTGATATCCGAGCTATACGACGGCGATAGGTGGTGCGTAGTGGTCGGGGGAGGAGCCGAGGCCAGGAAATACGTTTCAGCGGCGAGGGAGCTCGGGCTAAACGAATCGATCTGCGATCTAATCGCGGTCAAGATAACGAGGATCCACGCGCGGCTCCTGTCATCCGCGATCGCAGAAAACGCGTGTCAAGTGATCCCGGAAACGCTGGAACAATTAGTCCAGTATTCTTCTCTGGGCAAGATAGTCGTATCCGGAGGGTTACAGCCAGCTCAATCCACCACGGCGGTCGCAGCGCTCGCCGCGGAAGCGATAAACGCGGATAAGCTCGTGATCGCGACCGACGTTGACGGCGTCTACACAGCTGATCCCAAGCTCGACCCAAATGCGAAACTGCTCGAAGAAGTGACGTTATCGAAGCTGAAGGAGATACTCGGAGAAAGCTCGCACCTCGCCGGGGAATACAAGCTGATAGATTCCCTCGCCCTCAGGGTCTTGGAGAGAAGCCGGATCCCCGCCGTAGTCCTCAACGGAAACGATCTCGACAACATCAGAAAAGCGATCCAAGGAGAGAAAGCCGGAACCCTGATAAAGCCGGAATAACCCTTATCAATCACCTAAAAATAAACCACTAACAACGGGGCAGCGGGGGTAGCCAAGCCTGGCCAAAGGCGGCGGGCTCAAGATCCAAACGAAATGGGAAACCCGCTCCCGTAGGGGTTCGTGGGTTCGAATCCCACCCCCCGCACCATCGTTACAGGTATAACATTTTTGAGACCGGGGAAGACCGCATAGACTAATTGCAGGTCTTTGAAGGCTTCTAGATGCCGTTTTTTGACCCTATGCTTGACTGCTCTCAAATGTTCTGGCTTAACTTCCATGCCGTGTAGCTTGTCTAAGAG
>JAGGVM010000096.1 GCA_021157985.1 Nitrososphaerota archaeon
CGATTATCTCGGGTGAGACCTTCTCCACGCACGCGAGCTCGTGTTTTACTCCGAGCTTGTCTAGGGCGAGGGAGGCGATGGAGGCGGCGCAGAGCCCGTCCGCGTCGTCGTGGAAGACTATTAGAACTCCTGATGAATAGGACTTGAGCTCTTCCGCGGCCTTTCTCAGAGCATGGAAATAATCCTCCTTCCCCAAGCCAGAGCATTAAATGCTGGGATGCAAGATGAATTTTTCCGCGGCGTTGAGAGGAGGCCTTATATAAGAAGTCCACAGTCTATCGTGTTGATGAGCCTTGATCTGAGAGAAGTGGTCATCGAGGCGGGTAAGCTGATGGCGGTGAGCGCTAGAACGGCTCCCAAGACGAAGGGAGTCGATGACGTGGAGTTGAAGCTGGTACATTCGAGGGAGGAGCTCGAAGAGCTCGCTGGAGAGATGGAGAAGCTCGGAGAAGAGCTCGGAATGCGCTTCTTCGCGAGGGATGCGGCGAGCGTTAGAAAATCTCACGCGGTTCTCCTGATAGGTGTGAAGGCGTCGAAGCCCAAGGACCTCGACTGCGGCGCATGCGGCTTCGAGAGCTGCGAAGAATTTCGGAGAGCTGCGAGGAGAAGCGGGAAGGGATTCGCGGGCCCGAGCTGCGGGGCTCAATTAATCGATTTAGGAATAGCGATAGGCTCGGCCGTTAAGACCGCCTCACTCTTGAACATAGATAATAGGGTGATGTTCTCGGTCGGGACAGCGGCTCTAAGAATGGGCTTATTGAAGAACTCGGATATAGCCTTCGGAATACCGCTCTCAGCCTATGGGAAAAACATCTACTTCGACAGGAAGAAGTAGAGAGTTCACCCGAAGAACTCCATCAACGTCGACTCACCGGTCTCCGATATCTTATCCGGCTTGATTCCAACAGCTCCCAAAACGCGGCCGCAGGCGGGGACCACCTGCTTCTCGATGTAGTAGCTCCAGTCGACTTCGTCCGCGGAGGCCTGGAAATACGGCTTGACCCGGGCGTAGAGAGGCCCTGAACCTTTCGTGATTATGTAGCCTACCTTGTCTCCGGGCTGAATTTTCCATCCTTCCTTTATCAGGGTCTTCGCCACGGTTATGTGGGGCTGGGTCGCGGAGTACTCGCTTAGGGGGCGGGTTATTTGCCTCCAGATTATCAATTTCTTGAGCTCGACCTCGCCTCGCTTCAGCTTCCTCACGTATTCCCGGGCCTTCGCCAACGCCTTCCCGGGGTCACCGGTCTCCAAGAGGGTTTTCACGGTCTCCCGCTGAGCCTCCCGGGCCACCGCGCTCCAGTCGCCGCGAACCGCCTCCAAGCCCACGATCTCGAGCTTTCCATCGGTGGTTATTCCCGCGTACCGCTTCTTGGCCTCGGTGAATATTATTCTCTTGAAGACTTTCTCGAGCTTCGCCTCTAATCCCAGGTCTTTCTCGATCCACTCGACGAGCTTTTCGAGCCGCCCCTCGTAGTTCTTCAGGAAAACCGAGTCCGTATCCGAGTAGATCACCGTCATTCCTAGGTCCTCGGCCTTCTTTATAGTCGAGCTTATCACCTCCCGGCCCCAAGCCGTCGTCGCCTCCGCCACCTCCCTAGTATACCACCTCGCACCAACCCAGCCCGTGTAGCCGTAGATAGCGTTCGCGATTATCTTCACGGCCCTCTGCCTGGCATCTAGGACCCGTGCCTCGACGCTGTCCTCAGGGACCTGTTTGAGTTTTTCCTGGATCTTCCTCCGCTCCTTAAGGAGGGTCTTCAGGGCGTGTGGGAGGAAGCCCTCGGGCTCGGCCTTGAACCTGTAGCCGTTCGGCGCGACGTTTTCCCCGTTCTCGCTCAGCGTGTCGAAAGAGATGTTGTATTTTATCATGAGGCTTGGATACATGGATCTGAAGTCGAGGACCGCGACGGATTCGTGGAGACCCCTCTTCGGGGCCTTGACCAATCCGCCTGGATAGCTGACGTGCGTTATTTCAGCCCGCTTCGGGATGAGCTCGCCGACTTTCACTGCCAAGGTCATCAGGTAGTTCTCGACCCTGAACCCGGCCGACGCGGCTAAGACGAAGTCCGCCGGCATGGAGGTGAGCTCGCTTAGGTTGAAGACGAAGTCCCTTACGGCCTCGAAGGACTTCAAGATCGCCTTCGCGCGCTGCATTGAATAACGCTTAACCGCATCTCTATCAGAGCGCCACCGCTCCGCGAGCTCGTATTCCTCGACCGTATCCAATTTGGCCTCGATCCCAAGATAGCCGACGAACTCCTCCAAGGTTTCAACGGTGAGCTCCGGGATCTCCCTCGCCATGTCCTCGAGGTCTATGTTCAGCCTACCGCGGATCGAGACGTGGCCATGAATACTCGTTCTAGGCTCGGCCCCAAGCCTCCCCAAGACGGGCTTCACTCCCAGCTTCTTAGCCCGCTCACTAAGATAACTCCAGTAGGTGCTGTTCGTCCCGAAGCCGACGATCACGTCGGGATCCTTCTCCCCCACTACGGAGACAAGCGACTTCAGGATCTCCCTCTCCTCGCCCTCCAGCTGGAATTCGCTTCCATCATCGAAGCACAGGGAGATCAATCGGATAGGGTCGCGGCCGGGGTTCGGGGAGCCTTTCTCCGCGAAGACGACGAAGTCTATGGCCATGACCCTCAGCCTCGGAGGCGGAGCGTGCTCTAGGGCTTTGATCTCGCCCCCGGTTATGACCCGGATACCCGACTCTTCCTCGAAGCCCGAGTGCTCGACGGATGCCCATGAACACGGCTTTAGACCGGTTTCTAGGAGGAACTTGGCCGTCAGCCTGAGGTCTTCCTCATATGCCTCGACGCCCTCAAGCCTTTTCAAGAGCTTTGAAGCGTACTCGTCCAGGTCTTCTAGGTCCACGTAGAGCTTTAAGGCCTCGACTGGTGATCCGCGGATCTTTTTCGTGCATCGCTCCGCTCGAATTCCCTCGGCCTCGACGATCTTCGCGGCCTTCTCCAGGTCGCCGACGAGATAGAAGCTCGGCGTATAGCGCTTCTTCAGGAGCCAGGTGGATCCATCCTCCGCCTTAAGCCAGATCGCGACCGCCGGCCGTCCCTCTAGGGTGTCGGAGGCCAGGTCTAAGACCCATAGCCTGTTCTCCATTCTCGGAGAAAAAACGGAGCGAGAGGAATTAAGCTTATCCGAGCGCCACGATGCGGATAACAAGCATTTCGGCTAGACCTATCGAAGGGTGAGGCTGTTCCGCGGCTACGCCCTTGTCTTGACCGTTACCTTTACCTTTTCAGCTTCCTTCAAGATGTCTTCGGGAACCTCAACTACTTTCGCGTTTCTCAGCGACTTCTTCTTCCTCGGCGAGTTCCTCAGCAGGATCCCGCAGTACGGGCATCGGACGCTGTCGGTGAGGTAGTAGACCCTGCACCTGGAGCAGTACTTGTAGCCGTTCGCGTAGCTCCTCCTCAAGGACATCTTGGGCTGCTTTTCTAGGAGCATCATTTTCTCCAACCCCCGCCTGATTCACAAGAAGGGATTACATAAACCTTATCATTAAATTTGTAAGTAATGTAAATAGATGGCTGCGGCTAGCGCCTCTTCCAAAAGAACTTTCCGAAGGCTTCAAAGGGTCGGGAAGGCGACTTACTCGATCTCGCTTCCTAAGCGGTGGGTAGTCAATAGGGGTCTTAGGCCAGGGGACCTGCTGGAATTGGACGAGGATTTGGATGGGAGCCTGAGGGTCACGCCCCTTGAGACGAGGTCGAAGCCCCCGAGCTGCAGGATCGACGCGGACCTCTACAGGGATGAGAACGTGCTTCGGAACATCGTTAAATCGAGTTACCGAGTGGGCTTCGACGTCATCAAGATCGCGTATTCCCAGGGATCCAAGCTGAGCTTTCTGAGAGAGCTTGAGAAGATCACACGCGACCTCCCGGGAATGGAGCTGGCCGGGGAAAAGGGGGGCGAGATCACCCTCAGATACGTTCTCGACCACTCCCGCTACTCGCTCGACGACCTAATCCACAGAGAGCAGATCCTAGTCTCCGCGATCCTCAGCAATCTCATAGACTTCCTCGAGACCAGGAAATACGATCTAATACCGTATATCCGGGATCTCGGAGCACGGGTTGAGGAGCTGAGCCAGCTCCTGACCAGGCTGATAATAACTCAGCTGAAGCGAAGGGAGCTTGGAAGGTTTCTTAAACCTAGGAGCGCCTCCCACCTCTACGCGTCCATAGCGATGTTAACCATAATGAGGCACCTAACCGCGGACCTGTTATCTTTAAGCGAGGCTCTCCCCAAGCTTAGGAAGAAGATTTGGAGCAACCCCGAGATCTACGACGCGTTGAGAGAGGGATTGAGGAGGAGCTTGCAGACATTCGATGAAGCGATGAACGCTTATTTCTCCATGAACTTTGAGCGCGCCAACCAGCTGCTAAGCCTGCCTTCGGATCACCTCTCATCGGAGATAGAGGAGCTGCTCGGGGAGAAAAGGCCAAAAGATCGAGAGCTATCAGCGTTCATGATCCAGCTCGACATATTCCTGAGGAAAATGATCGAGGAAATCAAAGAAGTCGCGAGGCTTATTCTAGATATCTCAACCGAAGTGGAGAGCAGGGTATGTAAAGCCGAGGTCTAAGATCAGAGAAAGTCTCTCAGGAAGGGGTTCATCCGCCTCTCCACCCCTATAGTTGATGATGGGCCGTGACCGGGATAAATGACGAAGTCATCGGGTAAGGTCATGAGCTTCGACTTTATCGAGGAGAGCAATTGCTGGAAGTCTCCCCCGCTGAGATCCGATCTACCGATGGAGCCGGCGAAAAGAGTATCTCCCGTGAAAACGTATCGCTCGACGAGGAAGCAGACGCTTCCCGGGGTATGGCCAGGAGTATGTATAACCCTCATCGAATATCGTCCAACACCTA
>JAGGVM010000101.1 GCA_021157985.1 Nitrososphaerota archaeon
CCCCACGGCGCCTCGTTCAAGCCGTAGATCAACGCTTTCACCGCTTTCTCGGCCGCTTGCTGAGCGTAGGAGCAGGCGGCATTATACCTGGCCTTCTCGTGGAGATCCCGCGCCGTGTCTAAGTCCCACCTCGCCTCCTCGAGCCATCGCCGCGACTCCTCCCTCATTCGACAACAAGTACCATAGATCTTGATAAGAAAGTTTTCTGAGCTGGGAGATGCGCCGGGGGCGGGATTTGAACCCGCGCGGCCCCGAGGGGCCACGGGCTTTCTTTCCATGACTCAAGGCCCGCGCCGTGGTCCGGGCTTGGCTACCCCGGCTCGTGTTTTTTGCGGTTTGCTGTGTTTTTAGAATTTTCTTTGCCTCGTTTTTGAGGAGGCGGGCTTTAGCTCATTAGGAGGTTTAGGATCGCGAGGGTGTAGGCGACGGCTTCCTCGACCCTTATGGTCCTGACTCCCTGGCCTGGGAAGGTGTTCAAGACGTAGTCGAAGGCTTTCTCGAGGTCGAATCCCTGCCTCCCGGCTATCTCGTAGAGCCCCTCCCTGGAGGCCCCGAAGGCTACGCAGATCCTCCCAGCCTTCTCGAGCCTCTCCCCGAGCTCTCCCCAAACCTCCCGGACGTCTCTCCCCTTCCTAGAGGCCGCGATCCTGAGATCATAGGCTTCCACTATCCTCGGAAGCGGGTCCTCGACGACCGCGGTCTTGAAGCCGGAGTAGACCTGACGCCTCCTCCTGGAGAGGACCTCGATCCTCGGGCCGCCCTCGCCCGGCTCGACCCTGAGAACCACCCTCGACCCCTTTTTCAGCCTCCTCCTAACCTTGATAGGCTTCCCGAGGCCGGCTTCTATGACCGACCGCCGGCTTCCAGCCGAGATCACTAGCCCCTCCCGGTAGTGGGGGATGTCGAGGTCCTGCTTCTCAGGGTGGGTGGGTATGTTGAGGGGTGGGAGGACCCCCGCGTATCTCAGCTCCCTCCTAAGCTTGTAAACCCTCCTTCTCAGGTAGGGGGCCGTGTTCAAGTAGTCCATCACCAGCCTAACGAGCTCCGCGTTCCTGGTGTCCGGCTCTCCCGGGTCCTCGTGGTAGATTATCAGGGTCTCCGCCCTCGCCGCCGCCAGCGCCCGGGCCAGGAGCCCGAGCCTTATCATCCTATCCCTTGGATGCGGGGAGTCCCTCGAATAGGATGAGGGGATGAGGACGTCGAGCCTGATCCGCCTCCTAGGCGGGCTGAAACCCTCCATCTACCTCCTTCTCCGCTTACCGCGCCTCCGCGAGAGAATCAGGGCGAAGAGGATCGGGATTAGGAGCAGGAGGCTGCTTCCGGCCAGGTAGACCTCGTAGCCCGAGATCGGGGAGCCCGATGGGGAGGTCTGAGCGGCCGTCGTGCCCGTGAAGCCCGTCGAAGCCGTCGCCACCTCCCTGTACACCTCCACCGACCTGCTTTTCCCCAGGTTTCCCGCGGCGTCGTAGGCCTCTACGTATGCCTCAGCCTTCTCGCCGGGCTTAAGCTTGAACTCCGCGATCCACTTGCCCCCAACCTCCTTCATCTCGAGCCTCTCAACCCCGGGCGAAGACCGCTTTAGGATGAGGAAGACCTTTGACAGGTCTCCATCCGGGTCCTGGACGCCGGCCACGGCCTTATAGGCTCCATCGGATCTCTCGACCCTGAACTCGAGGACCGACGGGGGTCTCGAGTAATAGGCCCAGCCCAGCTCCTTCTTGTTCGGGAGGATGAACCAGATCCTGTCCGGCCCGGGGGCCGCGTACTCGGCGGTCCCGTTCGTCGAGACCTCTCTCAGGCTTTGCCCGTCGATCTCCCCGATCCTCCACCTCGCGTAGGCCACGTAGATTATTCTCTCGGAGCCGAGGGCGTGGAGGTAGATCTTCATTGTGGAGCCTTCGGGAAGCTTCAAGGAGCCTATGATCGCCGCGGACTTGTCGAGCTTGATTAGCCTGTCTCCGGAGAGGGCTATGAAGGCGTTGGAGCCGTAAGCCTCTAGGGCGACCGCGTCTGCTTCGAGCTTCTTCTCGACCCTGGCCCCCGACTCCACCTCGATCCTAAGGACCGTCCTATAGTCCTCGGAGATTATCCAGAGCAGGCCATCGGCCTCCGAGATCATCTGCCTCCCAGCGGCGCACGAGGCCTTGAACCTATACTTCTCCTCGAGCGATCCGGGATCCAATCCCAGGACCAGGCCCTCATCGGGTAGGCAGAGCCAGACGGCTTCCTTAGAGGGGTAAAGCGACCTCGCGGGAGCTGGGAGGCCTATCTCCCTGAACCCGGATCCATTGTAAACGTATAGGATGGGCTGATCCCAGGAGACGGCGTAGACCCTTCCATCCAGGGACTCCATCTCCGAGATGTCTCCGGGCGCGTTAACCTCCTTGACCTCTCCGGATCCGGGGTCCAGGACCGCTAAAACGGATCTTGAGGCGTCGTAGACCGCTACCTTAGAGTCTAGGGATGCGATGAGGCTGGGGGATAGGCCGATTCTCCCGGCGTCGATGAACCTCGCCCTCGAGATCGCTAGGCAGGGCTCGGCCAGGAGGAGAAAAGCTATGAAGAGGAGGAGCGCGAGCTTAGCCTTCATCCCGTCGTCTCCTCTTTTTAGATGTCTAGGAGGAATCTGAGGCGCTTGACCGGCGAGTCGGCGTCGACCGTCATCATGTGGTAGGTGACCCCCTTGACGTGGGTTCCATGCCTATGCCTGGAGGGATCGTATCTCTCCCCCCTGAGCCTGAGCTTGAGCCTGAACCCGTTCTCCCCCTTCTCCACCTCTCCGGCCTCCACTTCTCCGGCGAGGAAGCCCTCGGAATCGAATAAGATTATCAGCTTCTCGAGCATGCTGAAGAGGAGCTCCTGGAGATCCTCCCCCTCCACCTCTAGGACCCTCTCCTCCCTCGGCTCAACCCCCTCCATGGAGGAAACGACCTCGTAGAAGGCCTTAGCCGCCTGGGCGTAGGCTTCCTCGAGGGAGTCGCCCCAAGCCTCGATGAAGGCGTCGCTTAAGTGCTCTAGAAACCTGAATCCCCCAGCCATTTCTCCCCCCTAAAAGGAGCCTAAGGATTCCCTTTAAACCCACCCGTCGGCGGGAGGGGGGTTAAAAAAGGCCTGGAGCCCGTCCCTGGTTTTACCAGGTTTCTCCGCCGCCCCACCAGCCTACTTCCTCAACGGTGTAGGCTCTCCGCCTCCTCAGGACGAGGACCGCTATCGAGATCGCTATGAGGGCGACCGCGGCGGCTATTATCCCGGTTTTCAGGAGCTGTTCGCTTACCCCGGTCGGCGGCGCAGCCGCTGTCTGGGTTTGCTGGCCCTGCGGCCGTCCTCCCTCCACCCATGCCTTAACCGAGTATTCTCCGTCTCCGCCGGTTCCGCCTAGGTTGTCCACCTCGAGGTAGAAGGTGTAGCGCTTGGCCTCCCATTCTCCCGAGGCTTCTAGGTTTATCGATTGGCCGCTGAGCTCGCTCTGGTTCTGCTTCAGGGGGAAGAGGTCTTGGGTGTAGAGGGTTGCCCTTATCCTGAGGTTCTTTGAGGGGGTTACCTGGACGCGGAGGACTGCTCCGGGGCTCAGGTCGGCTGAGAACTTGTAGTAGTCTTCGTGGTCGTCTCCTCCCTGGCTCGAGGAGAGGTATCCGATCCAGCTCTGGGTCTGGTTAGGGGGGATCGCGGGGACCTCGATTGCTTGGCTGGGCTTGTCCCCGGCGTCTCTCGCGGATTGGAGGCTGTAGTCGTAGAGGTATTCGACCGAGATCTCGGCGGTGTAGTTCAGGGCTCCCCTGGACTTCCCGATCCTGAGGTATAGGGTCCGGTTTTCTCCGGGCGCGTAGGCGAGGGCGTAGCTCAGGGAGAGCTTCTTGACGTTGCCCGCTCCGAGGGCTAGGTCGTATCCGGTGAGCCTCGCTCCCTTGGCCGAGTAGAGGGCTGCGACGGCGTGGGCGGGCTTAAGCCCTCTCAGGGTCAGGTTTACGACGATCTTCACCCCGCTTCCGAGGCCTTTCAGGGCGTAGTAGTGGTTTTGTTGGAGGGGTTCTGTCAGGCTTCCCTCTAGGATCGCCCCGCCCATTGAGAGGTCTACTGCCCCCGCGGTTTCGATGCTGTTCCCGGGCTTGACGGCGGAGATTGCTTGGCTCAGGGAGAGGAGTAGGAGGGTTAGGAGGATCGCTGGGCCTAGGTATTGCTTCTTCATCCCGGTTTAGGGGGGTTGGTCGATGAAATAAGGTTTAGGGCTTGGGCTTGCCCGGGCTTTATACCCTGGATATATCTGGCTTGGTTCCGGGAGATTTTCCTGATAAATAAAATGGGGAAATAAATTTAGGGATTTACTTCTTCGGCGGTGCCGGTGGGTAGATTCCGAGCCTGCGTCCGCGCCAGCGGATGTACTCGCTGAGGATTATGACGACGACGATCACCAGCAGGATTATGCCGATTATCAGCGCTACGAAGGTTCCGAATTCAAGCGGTATTCCAGCGACCTCGACGTATGGAGGCAGCGAGATCTCGACCATCCTGTTCTTGGCTAGGTCGTCCTTGGTGACGGTTCCGTGGCCGGTGTAGCCCTTCCAGCTCACGTCTACGTCGTAGTTGTCTAGCAGCAGGTCTGGGACCTCGACTACTCCGGATTTGTCGGCGGTGAAGGTTCCGATCTCAGCTCCTCCGCGTGTCACCTTGACCTTGGCGTACGGCAGAGGCTGGCCGGCTGATCCGACCACCCTCACCTTCAGCGTGAAGAGCTCTCCGGTGAAGGAGACGGTCGTCCTAGCGGTGCTCAGCTCGTAGTCCTGGCTGAACTCCTTGCCCTTGATGGTGAAGACGAAGGTGTACTTGATCGGCTTGCCGTCGGATTCTAGCGGCACCTGCTCGAAGGTCGCCTTGCCTGCTGCGTCGGTCTCCTTCTCGACGTTTCCTAGCTTGACTGGTACGCCGCCCATAGGCTTGCCTTCTCTATCTACGACGCTGACGGTGACTATGCCTACCGGCAGGGTTATCGCCTTTCCGTTGAGGCCGTCAGGCGTGTCGGAGACGGATGCGGTCGCGGTCGTTCCGTAGGCTGGGGATGCCCAGCTCAGCTTGACGTCGTATATCTGCGGAGCGTAGACGGCGGTGAGGGTTATGACCCCTCCGACCGGCTTGGGCTCTCCGAAGTATAGGTCAGGCGTTACCTCGACGGAGACTCCCGGCAGGGTTCTTCCCTGGAGGTCTACTGCCTTGAAGCTTATGTCGGTGAGCGGCAGGCTTACGTCGGTGGTGTATCTTCCTACGTTGACGTTGCTCAGGTCGATCGTGTAGGCCGGGAAGGTGACCTCGGTGGTCTTAGGCTTGTAGGCTACTTCGAGCTTGTAGGTTCCGCGAGGCAGCCTCTTGACCGTTATCACCGTCTTCTTCGGGAAGGTTAGCGCCTTCTCAGGCAGCAGGCTTAGGAATCCTCCCGCGAACTTCGTCGTCAAAGCGTCCTTGATCACGTCAGCGGACTTACCCTGGTAGGTGAGCCTTATCGTCGCGTCGAAGACGGCGGCCCTAACGTCGGCGTGCTCCTTAACCAAGGCACCGGTCGGCGAGTAGAAGGATATCGGGTTCAGGTTACCGTTCGGCAGGGCTCTCGGCAGCATCACCTTCCACTCTACCTGGTCGCGCTCGCTGTCATAGACCTCCTGCGC
>JAGGVM010000040.1 GCA_021157985.1 Nitrososphaerota archaeon
ACCTCGTCTACACCCATGTACCAAACGGCTTCCTGCTCCTCGACGCCAACAACGGATCAATCGTCGATTCATCTAAATTCTTCAAGCAGAGGAGGATCTACTATGGAGAAGGAGGATTATTTGAATCGACTTGGGCCGCGGTAATCCTCGGAAAAAAGACGAGTGATGAGATCACGGGAACGAGGTATAACGGGACCGGGGGAATAGTCGTAGGCCCTCCCATAACCTGGCTGTATGATGCCACTTTTCTCCTCTCTTATCCGGATAAGGAGGTTAAGCTGCTGAGATATCGAGACGTGTATGATAGGCTCGAGCTTCTCTTGCCGTATTTCACGTATAAGTGGAACGGCGAATACGTTGACATGTTCCCGGTCACTGATGGAAATAACACGTATTGGCTTGTTCCATTGATAATTAAGCTCTCCTCCGAGGACGTTCCATGGAGCAGGGGCCATAGCTTCCTGAGATTCGTCGGATACGCTTTAGTAGACGTGTACAACGGGAACATCAAGCTGATAATTATCGGATCGGATCCCGTGAGCAAGCTGATAAAAAACATCTATAGAGACATATTGATCGACGGGTTCCCGGATTGGTTGAAGAAGCAGGCGAGATTCCCCGCAGAGGCGTTCAGATACCAAGTCGAGATGTTCAATTACTACCACGTCAGCGACCCCGCGGTATTCATTCAAGCCCGAGAATTCTACGAGATCCCAGAAGGAGTATCGACCTACTTCGTTATGGCGAGGTACCCAGGGTTCAAGGACATCGAGTTCCTCGGAGTCTTATCCCTCCAGCTCAGAGGATCCCGCGGAAAGAACTTAGCAGGCCTCATGGTCGTGCGAAACGATTACCCGCACCTCGGAGAGAAGATATTCTATAAAGTGCCGATAGGGTCTGAGAGAAAGCTCCTCGGCCCTTCGGCTGCGAGGGAAGCCTTGGAGAGATACTCGCCTTTTAGAGAGCTCACAACGCTCCTAAAGAACCCGAGGATAGGCGACATAATCCTCTACAGCATAGGAGACAGACTCGTCTACATAATCCCGGTTTATACTTCTCCAGCCGGGGGAGTGATCGCTCAGCTGGGAGTCGTGGCGACCGTGGGAGCGGAGTTCACGGGCAGATACTACATAGGCCTCGGTCAAACCCTGCAGGAATCGGTCGAGAACTTCCTCAAGAGCCTGGGGGCCTCTGCCGTTGAGAAAATAGACGTCTATAACTTTACGGTTCAGTCCTTGAGAGAGCTGGGGGTTAAAATCGTTCATCCGGTGGAGATAAACCCGCATCTCGCGTTCGAGGAGGGAAAAGCGAGCTTCACTACGCCAAGCGAGCTCAAGAACTTCCTGAAAACTTTCGCTGAAGAGTGGGTTCTCCCGCACGGAGGCAGAGCTCTCGTCTGGACCGAGGACGACGAGATAAGAGTCGGAGTGATCTTCAACAGCCAAGGAGTAGTTGAGCTCCACTACGTCGCGATCTCGAGAAGCTAAGCTTTAATCCTGATTATTCTCTGATTATAGAGGCGGAGAGTGATCATGGAGTCGGGGAAGCCTAACCTAGCCCTCGGAGCGATCCTAGCATTGTTAATCCTTTTAGCGCTATCCCTGCTCCTCAGGTTTCAGAGAGGGCTTCTCGGACTGGTCCTTACCGGGATCTTAGCTCTCCTAGGGTTTTACTGGTTCAAAGAATTGAGGAAGGTAGTTAGCTCGGAGCGAGGGCAGAGAGACTACCTGCTGGAGGTCTCCGATTACGGGGATGTGATAAGCTTAACCGCTCAAGTTCCCGGCCCTGAGGAGGCCGTTTCCTTCGAGGTCTCGGGGAAGAAGCTTCTCCTGAGAGGGGGCAGGGGATTTAAGAGGGCTGTCAGGCTTCCCTACAAGGTCGAGGTCCTGAGCAGCAGCTACGTCAACGGCATCCTCCACATAAAGCTCGCTAAAATCGAGGCCGTGAAAAAGAAATCGAGGTAGACAAAGCTACTGAACTTTATCCAGAACCGCGGCTATCAGAAGAGGGACGAGGACTGTCGCGTCGCCGTGAACCGTTACCTTCATGGCCTCCGGCTTGACCTTTGACCAGGAAACTGCTTCCCTGACCAAGGCGCCGCTCAGGCTTCCGTCGTATTCGACAGCGGTCGTTATGTAAATGGCGTAATCTAATCCTTCTTTGAACTGATTCCACCAGAGCGTGTGATGCTTGGAGATTCCCCCGCCTATCATGAGGGCGCCCGTCTTCTCCGAGTCGAAGACTATGTTGGCCAGCTCGCTCGCGTCCTTGAAGAGGTTGAGCCTGAAGTCTCGCTTCTTCTGCTGGAATATCCAGAGCTGGGTTCCCACGGCTCCATCCATTATTCCCGGGACGAAGACTTTCACTCCCTTCTTAGCCGCCCAGTAGAGTATGCTTTGCTCATCGTTGAGCCTTTCACCTATGAGCCTCGCGACCTCGAAGCTCCCGAGCTCCCGAACGCCGTCCTCGTAAACCTCGTCGAGCATCCCCAGCATGAACTTCTCTATCGCCGGGCCATAAGACTCTAGGGGAACTAAAACGCTTCCAAGCCTGTGGTAACCCTTCTCCCTGAGCTCCTCGTCGTCGAGCCTGAAGTCGCCTACGTAATATTTTCCCAGCGCTCGGGCAATATCGTGGTCGAGGGTCCCACAGGTGGTGATTATCACGTCGAAGAGCCCGCGTTTAACCGCTTCGGCGATCACCCCTCTAAGCCCGGTCGCTATGGGAGCCGCTATGAACGAGAGAAAACGAGTGCACTTCTCGTCCTTCACCATGGCTTCTAGGATGCGTACAGCGGATCCGAGGTATTTCGCCGCGAATCCCCCGGAGTCCTCCAGCTGATCCACGAGATCTGAGATCCTCATTCCCGGCCAAATCTTAATGTCCCTAACCGGCTGCATCGGCTGGAAAATAGCTTATCCCGCTATTTATTGGCTGGTCTTCTTCAGGGCCCTGAGCCTCGTCACGATCTCGTCAACCGTCCTAAGCCTTGAGAGAACGAAGCATAGGTTTTCGAGCTTCGCGAGCTCTATCGCTAGAGAGTCCACGTGATCCTTATCAGGCGGACCGTGTATCACGATCATCTTAGGCTTTATCGGGTAAAGCCTCGCGGCGACGACGGGGGACCTACCCCGAGTGACGCCCGTGAAGATGAAGGCCCTCATGGGGTTCTTGCCCATCAGATATAGGAAGTCGAGGCCGTCGAGATACCTTATCGCCTTTATGCTGTCTATGACCGTGTATCCATAGAGCGGGATCCTGAGCCAGGCCCCTCCGGCCAGCACTTCTCCGTCAACAGCATCGATTATCTCGCTCACGCTCCGGGGATCCTCATATTCATCCATGTCGATTATCGCGGAACTTAAGTTCCTGTGAAGGGAGGCATAGCGCTTTATGTGGATCCCGCCTCGCCTGGCGTCGGCTTCGATCAGGGCGTATACGAATTTTTTCACGAAGAGAGTTCCGGGAGAGCGGCGACGGCTGTTTTCGTAGTCGCTTAGAACGGATGGAGATATTTTCATGAGCTTGGCTACCTCGCTTTGGGTGAGCTCGAAGAGGTTTCTCCACTTTTTCATCGTTTTACCTGGATTATTGGATAAGATTATCTCCCCGGCTATTCTATTCATCAGCTCCTCTCTAGCGGCCTCTCCCATCTATCAAACTGATATTTTTCCGCGAGGGTTATTGAATGTTTCTGAGAGGACTCCTTATATTCGAGAAACTTGTAGATCTCGATGAGAACCGATGGCCTCGAAGAAGGTGTGGGTGAAGGTACATCACTCGAGGACCGGGGAGGTCGTGGTGGCAGCCTGCGACGAAGACCTCCTAGGAAAGAAGATAAAGATAAACGACGGCTTCTCGGTCGAGGTGAGTAAATCGTTTTACGGGGGATTCCTCGTTAACCCCAGCGATCTAGAGAAGTATATCAGGGAGGCGGGGATCGTGAACCTCCTAGGCGAGGCCGTTATATCTTATCTGGTTAAGCGGGGACTGATCTCGGAGAAAGCGGTCATAAGGGTCGGAGAGATACCCCACGTCCAGCTCTTCCTCTAGACTCCCAGCGCCCTGGAAACAGTCATCAGCTCCGGCCCCGTGGTCATCAAGCCTATTATCGCACCCTTGCTGTTCGCTATTATCCCGCTTCTAACGAACTTAACCCCGTTGTTCACGGTCCCGGGTAACACATCGACCTTGAAGATCTCGCTCAGCTTCCTCTCCTCTTCTTCCGAGACCTCCGCGTAAACCACTCCACCCGAGTTCGTGATGACCGCGAGAGACCCTACATAGCTCCTGTCCGCGATCCTGCCTCTCACGACCTCGACTCCCAGGACGTCTTCTATCACCTTTAGAGCCTTCTTAGGTAAAATGCTGCTCGCTAAGGCCGCGTGATCGTTTGCGAGGATCAAGTTCCCTATCGCCGTATATTTTCCTTCAACTACCCCGATGTTCAGGTCTCCCATCTTCTTCTTAACGGCTTCAAGCTCTTCTTCGAGAACCATGTTTGAGAAGAGGATTCCGTTGCTGTTTCCCACGGCCATGGGGGAGAGAAGAATGGAGCCGGCTAAGGTCGTCGGGATCACGGTCACGTCTAGCACCTCCTTGATCAACTTCTTCTGCCTCCGCTTAAGCTGAGGTGGCACCAAGCATATTCTCTCGGTCGGAACGGCGAAAAGCCCTACTTCAGCCGTTCCAAAAAAGGCTTCGAGGTAGATTCCATGAGGCTTGGCCGCAGCTCTATTCAAGGACCTCACCCATCAGGCTTTTAGCTCTCTAGTTTCTCGACCGCCCGGCTGTAGATTTGGGAGATTCCATAAACGTCTTCTATCTCTAGGTCTAGGTCGAGGAATTTTGTCAGCGCTTCTATACCTCTTTTGGCTGCATGATAGTCGGGGGTCGCCTCGCCGGCCTCGATCAGCAGAGAGAGGTTATCTAATCCGAGTTCCCCGGCCATTAGTATTAGCAGCCCAGCCGCGCCTATTATCTGACCTTCATATGGAACAGCGTCGATCTTTTCTAATGCTTTCTTTATCTGGGCGTCGCTCGTCGAGGACAAGTATATCGTTCTAACTTGGTTGACCGATTCTTTTCCATATCCGCCGAGAGTTAGGATGAAGTCTGCTCCGAGGTTTAATCCGACGTCAAGCACTTTCTCGCAGAACTCGTGTTGACCGTAATACGTTGAGGGCTGAGCGTTCCCGTAGAGGAGCAGCAGGGGGCGGGGCTTCTCAACAAAGTATATGTCCGCAAAGTAGGGGATGAGCCTGCCATTCTTGACGAAGCCGACTGAGGGAAAGAAGGGGGAATAAAGTCTGCACACGCGTTTTCCGCCCAATTTCTCGATTAGGTAGGCTACCACCACCTTGGCCACTAAGCCGACTCCGGGCAGCCCCTCGATCAAGACCGCTCCGGGCGCTTTGAACGACTCGTAACCCGGTTCGAAGACCAGCTGCGTCTCCATTTGGTTCTCTAATATCGGGGAGGAGAGACTCTATTTAGTTTTTCTCGACGGCTTGGCGCCGGTCATTCTTCAGCGAATAGGCTGACTGGTTTCTGAGCGATGACGTCGAATAACCCTTTATCGGTTATCTTTGCTGCCGGAATCACGGGCAGGGCCAGGAAGAACAGCGGAGGAGCATACGGGTGATCCCTTAACCCGATCTCCCTCAAAGCCTCCCTAACCTTTCTGAATTTCTCCGCTACTGCTTCTAGAGGCTCCTCCGACATAAGTCCCGCGACAGGAAGCTCTATCGACGCCAACACCTTGCCTCCATCCACTACCACTACACCTCCTTGAACCTTCACCAAATAGTTCGCGGCCACCGCCATATCGTCGAGATCTCTCCCTAAAACGACTAGGTTATGCGAGTCATGCGACACCGTCGAAGCAGCCGCTCCCCTCTCCGGCCCCAACCCCTTAATGAAGCCTTTTCCAATGTTCCCCGACCGGCCGTGCCGCTCAATCACCGCTATCGTCGCCAGATCTCCGGGATCCACGTATCCATCTCTGACTTCGAGTTCCTCGACCCCGAAACGCGTTATCAAGGATTGGGCAAACGCCGCGCCTCCTCTGAGCTCTGAGGGAAGCTCGGGAAACTCGATCACCCTGACTTTCACCCTGTTTTTGCCGGAGGGGGCTTTCACCTTGAA
The DNA here is from genome assembly GCA_021157985.1 of Nitrososphaerota archaeon. Lineage (GTDB taxonomy): Archaea > Thermoproteota > Nitrososphaeria_A > Caldarchaeales > Wolframiiraptoraceae > Wolframiiraptor. The sequence goes on from JAGGVM010000040.1 coordinate 6,148, forward strand.
ATCATCCGCCGAGAGGCTTCTGGCCTTAACTGTTTTCTTAGCGTCTTCAGGGAAGAACAACTTGGGAATGGGGGCGACGAGCTTGCCGTCCTGGGCGACCAACACTCCATCCGCGAACACGTACTTCACCTCGAAGCTCTCTAAATTCTTCAAGAGCACTATGTCCGCGAGCTTTCCAGGGGATAAGGTCCCACGATCGTATAGCCTAAGATGTATGGCCGGATAGAGGGATGCCGCTCGGATGGCGTTCACCGGGTCAAGACCCGCCTCTATGAATTTTCTTACGACATGGTCGAGGTGGCCGTCTCGCTGGAGATTATCTGGGAGGACGTCGTCGGTTACGAGGAGATACCCGATCGGGTTGGGGAGAGACTTCAACCCGTTTACGAATTCCGCTGGGTCAAGGACATACGGTGCTCTCAGCTTTATCAGCATCCCTAGCCTCAGCTTTTCCAAGGCATCCTCGAAGACTATGTTCTCGTGATCGGCTTCCATCCCCGCCGCTATATACGCGTTCAGATCCAGGCCCTTCAAGAAGACGTGTCCATCGATTACCACGTTCCTCCTCCTACCAACCTTCACGATGTCGATTATCCGGGGAT
>JAGGVM010000029.1 GCA_021157985.1 Nitrososphaerota archaeon
CTTTATCTACTGGGGGGTTTTGCTCCTCGTGGGAGAGTATTCTCCGATAGGCCCGACGATGAAGTTCGTCGCCGTGGTCAGCATGGTTCTCGGGCTTTGGCTCGGGTTCAAGGTCGACCGCGGGCTTAGGACAAAGCTCCTCGTGGGCTCGTGTCTCGGATGCCTTTTCCGCGTCCTCTCCATGACCGCCTTCAACTACGTTATCATAGCGGTTATGTTCCCAGGGTTCCTCGAGACAGCGGCCGCGGCAATCTCCACGGCTTTGGGAATACGTTTCTCGAGCGATCTCGCCGCGCTGATCGTCGTGATAATTCTCACCGCTTTCTTCAACGTCCTTCACACCCTGCTAAGCATAGCGCCGGCATATCTCTTGGTTAAAGCCGTTGTCAGAGCTGGGGGAGAAGAGGGCATAATAAGGAATTCTTGGTACGCGGAGCTTGTTAGGGCTGCTTCGAAGCAAGCTCCTCGGCGATCCTGAGAGCCTCGTCTCTGAGCTCTTTTCTTATCCTGTTTTCTTCGACGGCCTTGTCAAGAAGATCTGCATCGATTATCTCGGCTTCTGAGTTCGGCTTGACCGCTACGTCGATTTCTAGGTCGAAGTAGTGGACGTGATCGGGGTAGACGGAGACGGGTGTAGAGATGTTGTAGTAGTGTCCCTTGAGCTCACCGGATATGCTATAGTAGCTCGTCTTGGTCCACGGCCTGAAGCGCTCCACCTCCACCACGGCGTAGTCTCCGGGAGATTTCTCCACGTTTAACCCGTCATAGGTCCCGGGAGAAAGTATCCGCTTCTGAAGCAGCACTTTCTCCTCCTCTTTTCTCACGACCTTATAGGATCCGAGCGCGATCCGCTTCCCGAAGGTCTTCACGTGGATTATCTTCACGGCTACTCCGAGCCTCGGCACCATCTGCGAGACCTGTTCCTCGAACATCTTCGACATCTCATCGGCTGGGACTAGCCCCCTCTCCACGAGGTCTTCGGCGAAGCTCACCATGCTCGATAACCCCTCTCCGCCGGCGCGGCAGTAGTGGTGATAGGGGACGGTGTAGGAAACCTTTGATCTAAGCTCGTCTAGCTTGAACTTCGACTCGTTCGGGAAAGCGGCTCTAACCTTCTCAAAGGAATCCTTCGAGAACCTGTTCAGGATTATTAGGTCATGGAAGTTTTTCCTGAGGAAGTCGACGACTTCTCGGACCACCTCGGCCAACCCCTTCACCTCGATGCAGCTCCGATCCATTGATGAACCCGTTATCATCGCGTCCGCTTCATCCCTGATCGTTATCCCGAACCGCTGAGTCTGAGATCTGGTGGGATTGACTATCGTGAAGCCTGCTTCCTTTAGAAGCAATATCAAAGCCGTCGAATATATTCCGCGGATCGAAATCCTCAAAGCCTATCACCGATCGGAAAATGGAAAGAGATTTTGTTAGGAACTAGGTCACGGTCTTCGGAGGCTCGGGAAGCTCGCCGATGATCCTCTTGACCTCTTTGGGCCAGTCATCGAAATCGAATCCATGTCTCGCGAGGAATCCCGCCGCCCATCTAGTTATTCCATGGCCCGTGCAGCCTGTCCAGAGATCTCTTCCCTTCGCCTCCTTTATCTTGAAGTTGCTTACGTAGAAGTCCCTGTGATAGCTCGCCGCGGTTATCTCCAGCCACTCCGCTTCCTCCCTCGATCCCCGATACGGTAGATATACCTCGATGTCGAGGGTTGGAACCTTGTTCTTATGCGATATGTCTATCATTCTTTTCGACGCTTCCTGCGGTGAGAGGTAGAATGGGGCTCCGGCCACCACCCTCCACTCCATATCCAAATCCTTGTCGATTATCTCGAGGGTTAGGTCAACGATCTTGTTCCTGATCTCCGTCACCTCCTCCGGGGATCCGAGGTAAACCATTTCGAGCCTTAGGAACTCGTTCGTCCTCACGAGTCCTTCCACGCCACCCGCCTCGTTTCTCCAAGTCCATCCACCCTGAATCTCGTAGGCCTTGACGGGTAGATCCTCCAATCGAACTATCTCGCCGCTGAAGTACTGGTAGAACGCCGTGCATTGAATTGCCTCCATAACGTACTCCGGGTCTCCGAGCACCTGCTTCAGCAGATCAGTCCTGACCACTCTCCTCAAGGCATATTCCCGCTTAAACTCGGCGAACGCGGATGGATCTCTCGGCGGGACGCATACGTAGAAGACGCCGTCGGGCAGGTGTTCGAGATAAGTCGTCAGCTTCCTGAAAACATCCATCGGGACGAGCCTCGGAAACGCCCACTCGCTGAAACCCAGAGGCTTCGCGACCTTCTCGACTATGAGCTGGGCAAGCGCTCTGAGGAGAGCGGCCATCGGAGGAGTGTAAATCCACTGACCTCTGCCCGGATATCTTTTCAGCCAATTTCGCTTCTCGGCTTCGACGGCGACGTCTGTTGAGAGCTTGAACGGTTTTTCAGAACCCTTCCAGAGGACCGAGCCGAAGGACGCGAGCTTCTCTCCCTCGGGCTTCGCCTCCTCGGCGGATTTCACCAGCTTTATCGCCCTATCCACGACCCTGTTCCTTAGATCCCGGTCGGTCAAACCCTTAAACTTGAGGACCAGCTCGCCGGATTCCTCGGAGACCTCGGCCACGCCTCTCAGAAGCTCGGCGGCCTTCTCCTCTCCTACATGGCCTTCGCCGATCCTCACCTCGAGCTCGTCGACTATTATCCTCCTAACCCCGACCTTTCTGGGACCTATCTTCTGGGCCAAGATGTTCTTGAATCTGAGGAGGACGTCATGGGCTCTCAGATTTTTCCCCGATTCTATCTCGACCTTGACGGCTCTCCCGCTTGGAGCGTAATTGACGAGCTCGGCGGCGTCTTCTCCGTATTTTTCGCGAGCCTTTTCCAAGACCTCTCTTAAAGCCTTGACGGCGTCCTCGATCTCGCCGCCTAATTGATCGGCGTCGGAGCTCAGCTCTATTCTCCCCAACAGCCTTATCTTCAGCACGCTCTCGACCCACAGAAAACCGCGAGGCGGCGTATATCAAGGTTGAGGTGGTGTCCGGCTGCTTTAGGGGTATGACCACGGGATCTCGGTGCTTCGGGTACGCGCATCAACATATATTAATGTCGAGGCAGATTCATGAACGGCGGAGAACATGTCGTTCAGGATGAGGCTGCCAAGCGCCGATTACTTTTCCGATCTCATGAAGGCTATTCAAGCCGTCGCGGATGAGGGGACTTTCAAGATCACCAGCGAGGGGATGAAGCTCGTGGCCATGGATCCCGCTCACATCTCTCTCGTGGATTTCGAGCTTTCCAGCTCGGCGGCGGAGGAATACGAGTGCGAGGGAGAGCTTCAGATGACGGTGAGCCTCTCCGAGCTCCTCAAGCTCCTCAAGCACACGAA
>JAGGVM010000114.1 GCA_021157985.1 Nitrososphaerota archaeon
AGAACTACGAGGGTTGCGCCGATTATCCCCGCTAAACCTGCTCCGAACATGTATAGCCATTGGCCGGGGAAGAGCCAGTAGACTACCGCGGCGTAGGTTATCGCGGAGATTATCGCGGAGACGACTATTCCGAAGGCGAACGGCTCGAAGGGCTCCTTGAACTCCTTGTAAGCGAGGATCGAGATTATCCCGAAGACCGTGGAGATTATCCCGACCGCGCCTATCGCGAGGGGTAGAACCATGAAGAGAGAGTCCTTTGTTAAGACGTAGAGAACCCATCCGATGATCATTCCTCCGAGGGTTTCCGCGGTAACGGATTCGAAGATGTCGGCGCCTCTTCCAGCGCAGTCTCCGACGTTGTCTCCCACCTGATCCGCTATCACCGCGGGATTTCTCGGATCGTCTTCCGGTATTCCCGCCTCGACTTTTCCGACGAGGTCCGCCCCGATGTCAGCAGACTTAGTGTAGATCCCTCCTCCGAGCTGCGCGAAGAGCGCTGAGAGGCTGGCTCCGAACGCGAATCCGGCTAAGGCGTCTAAGACCATTCGGTACTCGATCATCTCGGATAATCCTTCGGCGAAGAATCCGTAGATCAGGAAGAGGACGGCGAGTCCGAGGAGGCTCAGGCTGTAAACCGAGAACCCGAGGACGCCGCCTCCGAGAACCGATACCTTCAACGCTTCTCTGCTTCCGCGCTTACCTGCCTCCGTCACCCTGATGTTCGTTCTGGTCGATGCATCCATGCTAAAGAAAGCCGCGGCGATTGAGGCGATTCCGCCTATGATCACCGAGATCCCGGTTAGGAGGGCTTCCTTCGACGCTATCGCGGGCTCTATGTTCATCGCCGCCGTGTAGATCACGTAGATCATTATACCGATTATTACGGCTAATCCGAAGGTGAACGAGAGAATCGTCTTCAGCTGCTTATTCATGTACGCCTTCGATCCTTCTCTGATCGCGCTCCAGATCTCCCGCATCTTCTCCGTTCCCATCGGATATCTCCGGACCGTGAGGAAGAGGAAGACCGCGGCGATTATCCCGACGAGCCCCGACGCGATCGCGAGTAAAACCACGGAGAGAGTCAGGCCTGATAGGAGCATTCTCTTCCCACCAACCAGAATATCACGGCATCTGAGAGCTCATAAACCTTAACTTTTCCCAGACCGTCGAGTTAAACGTTAAATCTGAAATTATACAACGAATACGCGTAGGAAAGCAGGGAATGAGGATCTCGGGGACCAGCGATCTCCCCCTGCACGATGGAAAAGCCCCCTACTGGCTTATGGCTAGGATGAAGCCTATGGCGTCCGCGGTAGCCAAGGTCATCATCGACGACTACGGTTCGAGGGAGTTTCTGAGGAGGATCGGTGACCCGTACTGGTTTCAGGCTTTCGGATGCGCTCTGGGGTTCGATTGGCATTCAAGCGGGTTGACGACCACGGTCGTCGGAGCTCTCAGAGAGGTGTTGAAGCTCGATGAGCATGGAGTCGCGGTGGCCGGCGGTAAGGGAAGGCTTAGCAGAAGGGTTCCGGAGGAGGTTCTCAAGATGGGTTTGGACGAGGATAAAGCGGTGAAGCTCGTCAAGGTCAGCAGGTTGACCGCGAAAGTGGATAACGCGGTTCTCCAAGACGGATATGAGATCTACCACCACGCGATAATATTCACGGAGAACGGGGACTGGGCCGTGATCCAGCAGGGAATGAACCCGGAGATAGGATACGCGAGGAGATATCACTGGCTCGATGAGAAAGTGGAGAGCTTCGTCGTGGAGCCTCATTCCGGGATAGCCGCGGCGAGAAAGGAGACGGCGGTCTTGAACATGGTTTCGAGGGAGAGCGAGGAGGCGAGGAAGACTTCGGTCGACCTCGTGTCGGAGAACCCCAGCAAGCTCATCAGGCTTCTCAACCTAACGATCAGGAGGCAGGAGACCTTGACGGCCTGGATCGAGGAAATACCCGTCGAAAACCTTCCGAGCCACCTCGACATGCCGAGGAGGATAGATTGGAAAGCGGTTAAGCGGGCTTATGACGTGAAGCCGAGGAACTACGAGGAGCTGATACAGATAAGGGGGATAGGGCCCTCGACGGTTAGAGCCCTCGCCCTGATCTCAGCCCTGATCTACGGATCGAAAGTCGACTGGAGGGATCCCGTGAAGTTCACTTTCGCGGTCGGCGGGAAGGATGGAGTCCCCTATCCCGTTGCGAGGAGAACCTACGATAAGGCGATCAAGTTCATGCAGGAAGTTTTGGAGGAGGCGGAGATCGGCTTGGAGGAGAAGAAGAAAGCGTTGAAGAGGCTTTTGACCCTTGAGAGAAAAATTTATGGATAATCGTTATCCATGAAGATCAACTCCTTCCTATGCCTCGCGTAAACCTTCTTAGCGTATCTCGTGTGGCCGCATGTAAACGACTTGCAGTACTCGCAGTAGAGCTCTCCCCTAACGAGCCTAACGGAGACTATCTCCCCGAGGAGCTTATCGACTATGTTTATTCTGTCATGCCTGATCGTGAAGAGCTGGAAGCGGTCGTCGACGTAGTCCTCGAGCCAGTCAGCTAAAAGCGAGGCCACGAGCCTGTTCCGCCTCACGCCCCTACGCCTCGAGACCCTCTCCAGGTTCTTGACCAAGTTCACGGGAAGCCTGAGCTTCACGACTACCGATTTCTGCTCCGCGCCCATCTCCGCCTTTAACATCGTTAATCAAGTGTTTTTTATTTTGCAGAGGGTTGGTTGAAAGTGGGCTTCACTTTCGGTTTTATGGGCCCTCTCCGGATTTGGCCAGATGAAGTACTCGGGCTCGGCGCGCAGGGATGAAAGCAGGTCGGCGATCGCCTCGACGTCAAGCGACCTTATCCTCTCGATCGTTCTCCTGGTTCTGAGCTTCAGCTCGGCGATCCGCGCAGCGGCTTCCGACGCTTTCCTGAAATCCCTTCTTCGAAGCTTTTTGAGGGACTTAAGGAGATAGCTCCTCGAGCTCAGCAGGTCCAAGTTTATTCCGAGGGCTTCCAGCTTCTCGAGCTCCCTGAGCGTTTTCTTCCTGGCTTCCGATTCATAGGCCACGTGGAGCATGCCGGCCTTCTCGAAGAACGGGTTGTATCTCGCCATTACGGCGAGGGCTTCGACGAACCTAGTTCCAGCCCGTGGGAGGGTTTCGCGGACGAGCATCGATCCGAGCCCTATTCCCCGGTACTTCGGGTGGACTATTACCCGCGCTATCCTGCTGAAGTTCTCGTCGACCCACTTCGCGTACCGCTTCTTTCCGAGCTTTCTCCTCAGCTCTCTTAGTTTCGGGATGACCTTGCTCCGGGCTGAGACGTCGAGGTATGGATGCGAGTATACTATTACTCCGGCGAGCTCGCGTCTTCCATCGACCACGGCAACGGCCTTGAATATCTTCCTGACGTAGCCGACGGTTTTCCCGATGTAGTGGAAGGGGGCGAGCGCCTTGTAGTCCGCGTAGCTTCCTTCCTCGATCTCCACGTTCTTCAGGATGCTGCAGGGCCGGGGTTTTGGATTCAGCTTCGCGACTTCTACGTATGGGCCGAAGCTTTTCCTGATTAGTAGGTTGGGGTTTAGGTCTTCGAGGAGGTCTTCGTGGGCGGTTGCGGCGATCAGGGTTCTACCGGTTTTCCTGCAGAACTTCTGGGAGAGGTAGGCTACTATCCGCGCGGTCACCCTGTCGAGGGTTGAGCAGAACTCGTCGAAGATCAAGGTCTTTCTGCCGGTCCAGTAAGCCTTCGCGAGCCTATACCGGTATTTCTGGCCCTCGCTCAAGTCCCTGTAGCGCCTGAGGAAGAGGAAGGCTTCGTTCAACCCGACCATGCTGAGGATCCTCATGGCCTCGGATTCGTCTCGGCCGACCCCGTGGATCAGGATCTCCCCGGGCTTCACCTCCACGTCTCGGTCGGTTACCACTCCGCCGAACTCGCTATGCCTCGATAGCTCCCTCGCGAGCGCTTTGAGGAGAACGCTTTTCCCGGCTCCGCTTTCACCGGTAACGTAGACCACGTCTCCCGGGTTTACCTCGACCTCGAAGTCCTCGAAGACCGGGAAGACCTTTTCCTCGTCGACCCCTATTCCGAATGCCTTGGCCACCGCTATGGTCCGCTTCGTGACCCTGCTCCTCGCCCTGAAGGATCTATCCACCTTTACTTTTAGGAGACCGTATTTCTCTTCCTCGCTTAGGCTTATCCTGAGCCTAGCCATCTCCGCTCCTCATCTTCCCGCAACGCGGATCCCAAAGCCTTCAGAGCCTTATCCAAGAGAACGGTTTCGCCGGCTCCTTGCAGCAGGGCGTCGGCATCCGAGAGGCTTACACCGCTCAGCGCGTTGAGCACCGCGAGAAATCCGGAGATCAAAAGCGTCTTCAACATCTTCGATGAGTCGAAGGACTCGCCTTTCAGCATGCTCCTCGACATCGCCGTCAACGCGTAGAGGACGCCTCCGACGAACACCATTAGAAGAGACTTAGGATCAGGCTGCAAGAAAGGCTTCACCTCGCTAAAGCGGCTTTCATCAGCTCCAAGTTCTCCTCGACCCACGTCCTCGCTTTCTCGGCGTTCCAAGGCCACTTCTCCTTATCGAACGTCGCCGCCAGGATCGCAGGCTCTCCGGATCCCTCAAGCATCGTGAGGCTTATTCCCCGCTTCCGATCGACCACCACCTCTCTAAGCGATGAGAAATCTCCGGGAATGTTTCCGCGAAGCTGGATGACGATCGACCTCGCCGACTCGGCTACGCGGATCGAAGCCTCCTCATCGGTTATCGGGAATCCGAGGTTCTTCAGGATCTTTCTCACCTCTTCGCGGGTTAGGGCGGGCTCGATGTGCGGAGGAGTGGAGTAGAACTTTTGGACGTCTCCGAGCGTGATCTTCGGCTTCTCCGGCATCCCCCAGTTAAAGCGCACCCCGGCTTCTCCCGGGTCTATTCCATGGCTTCGGAGAAGGGGGTCGTAGATCTGGTTCTCGACTATTCTCTTGACGGATCGCTGGATCGCCGACACTATGTTTCCCTGAAGCCTGTTCGCTTCCCTCGCGCTGGCCTCGGTGAAACCCGGCTTGGTGAACAATCGGAGAACGCTGTTCATCAACCCTATCGTCACCTTGTTGTCCAGGTACTCGATGTAAGCGTCGAACCTCGCCCTGGGATCCATCTTCACGTCGATCACCCTGACCTCCTGGTTCGTCACGATGTCCTCTCCTGGAAGCATCTGCTTGATCTTCTCAGCGTATTCTCTCTGCGCTTCTCCCCCGATCTTCGGGAACTGGTAGATATGCCTCGGAGGATACTTCATCAGGACCTTCCACATCGCCCACTCCATGCTCCACTTTATGTCGTAGTAGCTTGGAACCGTGTAAGCCGAGTTTCTATCCGGATCGTAAACCACTCTTTCTTCGAGGAGGGGGCGGTTGATCGGCGATCCGAGCACCTCGTCTCCGTGTTTGATGAAGTAGAAGTGGACCACGTCGTTGAAGTCGAGCTTCACGGTTTCGCCGGTTATCGACCTGACCTCTATCGCCTTTATCTCGAGATCGCTTCGATGGATCGCGGTGATCGACGGCAGCGGGATATGTCTAAGCCCCGTGAGCCTCCCGGATTCATGGATCTTTAGCCAGAAGCTGTTCCCGGCCCAAAGCATCTCCGAGATCGCCTTGAACAATATCTGATCCATTCCAACCCTCCGATTGAACTCGTTGACCAATTCGACCGCTTCACGCCTACCCGAGACGTGGAACCCTGGGCCGACGACGAAAGCCGTCAAAGCCATCACCGCGACGTAGGTATCCGGATCCTTCAGAAAGCACTCCAACCTCCTCTTGAAGAGGTTCGCGGGGGTCGAGATCGAAGAAACCTGGCCGGCGCCCGATCCCTCGAAGAAGCCCGATGCCTCTCTGAGACCGAGCTTCTCCAGGAGCTTCTCAAGCAACTTCATCGAGGCCGCGGAGGCCGCGTGAGCATTTTACGTATCTCCCGGGGATGCGTAATATCCTCGGATCGGTTCAAAGGTTGATCGATGAGCCTTCAGGTCCTAGGCTGGGCTGGAAACGCTCTCAGGATAAAGGGGGTGCTGGCGCCGGCGAGGGTCAGCAGGAACAACAGGCTATACCTGCCCGAGGAACTGAGGAAGATGGCGGAGGAAGTTGATGGAAAGGAGATCCCGGTTTACTGGGAGCACGTCTCAGCCGGAAACGCGGTCGGAAAAGCTAAGGTGTTCTGGGACGACGTCAAGAAAGCCCTGAGATACGAGGCCGAGATATTCGACGAAGCCGCCGCCGAGAAGATCAGAAGCGGGCTCGTAAAGCATGTGAGCCTTGGAGCCGACTACGAGCGAATAGACCTCGTCGACGACGTGATCGTCCCCAGAGACCTCCACCTCCGCGAGATATCCCTCGTCGCAGTCCCAGGGATACCTGAAGCGAACATCGAGATCGCCGAGTCCATTAAGCTCAGGGCCGTGGAGCGGGCGGTTCGAGCTCATGAGACCTTAAAGGCGCCGGTCACGAAGCCGTGGGACGCGGAGAAGGCCGTCGAGTCTCTCAGGAAGTGGGCCAGCGCGGATAGGTCGGGCGCCAAGGAGACCATAGACTGGGCTAAGTATAGGCTCGGGTTCGCGTGGTACGATGAGGATGATCCGGAGAGCTTCGGGAGCTACAAGCTTCCCCACCACGAAGTCGTTAACGGAAATCTCTACGTCGTCTGGAGAGGGGTCGCGGCCGCGATGGCAGCGCTCTTCGGGGCCAGGGGAGGAGTCAACATACCCGAGGAAAATAGAGAGGGGGTCTACAGGCATCTCGCCGCCCATTACAGGCAATTCGATAAACAGCCTCCAAGCTATGAAAAGCTCAGCGAGCTATCCAGGCTCGAGGAGCCTTTGAGGAGCTTCAAGCTCCTTGAATACGTCGGGCTCATCGACGAGGCATACGCGGATCTGAAGAAGATCGTCGAGGAGATCGCGGAGGAAAAGCATGCGAAATATTCTCGACCCCGAGTTGATGAACCCGTGGAAGCCATGGCCCATGAGAATAAGGATGAGAAAGTCGTGGTTGAGAAGCTCGACCAAGAGCCGAGATCGTTCAGCGAGCTCTGTAGACAGGTCGGGAGGAGGATCGCGGAGAGCGTGAAGCTCAAGGCGAGGGAAGCCGTAACCGGAGCCTCCGATCAACCCGTAACCCACTCCATGCCCCTGTTCAGGGTTCCAGCCGGAGCTCCGATCGGGCTTAGATCCTTCGGCGAAGTCGTGGCCCTCGAGCGGGGAGCGAAGACGGCGACCCTCCCGATAATAAACTCGATAACCTTCAGCGAGCTGACGCCGGGATCCGAGCCCACCGAGGCAACTCAGACGATAACCTTCGCGGAGGTAACCCCGGTTGAATACGGCGCGATCCAGAGCTTCACCTACGTCGACGCGGAGAGGATGACCGAAGACCTCGGAGCGGTCGTTGCGAGATGCTTCGCCGAAGCAGCCCAGCTCAGCAGCGACGACGTAATCCTCCAGGAGCTGGATTCATCGGCTGGAGCCGCGGTCACGCCGGGTGGAAAAGCCGAGGGCGAGCTGACCTCCTCCGATACCTTCACCAGCGACCTCATCCTATCCGCCTTGACCCAGCTCAGGAACAACAACGTCGGCTTCGCGCCCGGAGACCTCGTCCTAGTCCTCCACCCCAAGCAATACGAGGACTTATTGAAGGAGGATTACGTGAAGACGGCGATGCAGTTCGGGACCTTCGATCCCCAGACCGGCGTCATCGCGAGGCTGTTTGGAGTCGATATCTTCGTCAGCCCGAGGGTTAAGACGGGAACCGGATCCGATGCGACGACCTATCACGCGGTTCTCTTCAAGAAGCGGGACGCCTTCGTGATGGCGATCAGCAGGGATCTCCTGATCGAGACCTTCAGGGACGTTAAGGCGAGGAAGGTTTACGTCGCCGGAAGCCACTGCATCGCCGCGAAGGTGAAATGGGATAAGGCGGTCGTCAAGATCATTACGGCTTAGCGAGGTGGTTAATACGCCGTCGGAATCGATCTCGGTAAAGGAGCTCGACGTAAGGGAGATCTACTCGATGCTCGTGAGGATCGAGCAGAAGCTCGGAGACCTCGACAGATACCTGCACGACAAGCTCGAGTACCTCGACCGGAGGATAACCGCTGCGACGGCGAGAAGATGAGGAAACTCGTTTACGCGGCGATTCTCCTCGCTTCATCCTTCATCCCCATTTTTTCCGCGGTTCAGGAAGTCTCAAAGCATGCGCGCTTTCTCGGAGAAAACTTGATGGAGGTTTTCATCGTGATCTATGGGGCGTTGTTCGCCGCGATCGCGGCCTTAGCCATCGTTGATGAAGGGAGCGGAGATGAAAAAGAATGGGATGGAGAAGTTCTTGGCTAACCTACTGACCCGGGAGATCAGGGAGCTCGAGCTTAAGCTGGTTTCAATCGAGGTGAAGCTGAGCTCGATCGAGTCGAGGTTAACGGACCTGCACGAGGAGATGCGAAAAATCCTCGAGCGGCCTGAGAAGAGGAGGTGGCTGATATGACGTATGCAAGCGTCTCGGATGTGAAGTGGTGGCTGAAGCATCCTCAAGACGACTCAACCCTCGATCAAGAAATAGAGGAAGCCCTCGAATCGGTCGACGCCGAGATAAACGACGTCCTCTCCGAATACGTTGAGACCCCGGTCTCCGATGAAACCCTCGCGGAGATATTGTCGGATATAGAGGCTCAGTGGGCCGCGGGCTTGATCAGGCAGAGGAGGAGCCCGAGCTCGGAGGAGGACGTGTATGTCCAGGTCGCGAAGAACAGGCTTGAGAGGCTCGTCGAGAGGCGTTTCAAGTTCCTCGACCTCGCTTAACCGGGTTTTAAGGGAGATCGCGGCGGACCCCGTCCTCTTCTCGCGGCTCATCCTACGATTCGATCCATACCCGTATCAGGAGAAGTTCCTGAGGGATCTGAGTAAGAGGATTATAGTGTGCGCGGGGAGGCAGGTTGGGAAATCCACGGTCGCGGCCGCCAAGGCGGTTTACTTCGCTGCGACGAGAAGCGATTCGACCACGCTGATAATCTCCGCTACAATGAGGCAGAGCATGCTCATCTTCGAGAAGGTCTCCGGCTTCGTTGACCGAAGCATTCTCAGATACAGCGTCGCGAAGAAGACGCAGACGAGGCTTGTCTTCGAGAACGGTGGGAGGATAATCGCGCTTCCATGCGGGAGAGGGGATACCTTGAGGGGATACACCGCGGACCTTGTGATACTCGATGAAGCCGCTTTCATGCCCGAGCACGTGATAGCGAACGTCGTCCTCCCGATGATAGCCGCGAAAAACGGATACTGCTGGATCCTCTCGACGCCCTGGGATCGAGGCCACATCTTCTATAGAATCTGGATCGATGAAAGCGGGGCCTGGACCAAGTATCACTGGCCATCGAGGCTTAATCCGCTGATAAGCCGCGATTTCCTCCGCGAGCAACTCGACCTAATAGGCGAGGAAAGGTTTTCGGTCGAATACGAGGCCAGGTTCCTCGACGAAGAGTCAAGCTTCTTCCCGATGAAGCTGCTGAGAAAAGTCGTCGAGGACTATGAGCCGAAGCTCGAGCCCGGCGCGATCTACGGATACGATCCGGGAGGAAGGGAGAGCCTCGCAGCCCTCGTCGGGGTGAAATACGACTCGAGGAGGGGGAAGTGGTATCTGACCTATTGGAGAGCGGAGAAGAATGCTAGTTACTCGGATTTCAATGCCCTGATCCGCAGCTTGCATGAGGCTGCTTCGATGGAGAGGATCGTCGTGGACGAGACGGGGCTCGGCGGGCCGATAGTCGAGGAGCTCAGGGGGCTCGGGCTTCCCGCCGTGGGAGTGAAGCTCACGGAGAGGGTGAAGGAGGAGATGTTCGGGAGGTTGAAGCTGATGTTGGAGAAAGGGGAGCTCGCCTTGCCCAACGACCCCCAGCTCCTCAGCCACCTCAACTGCATCCAATACGAGCGGAATCGAGCGGGTGGATTCAGGTTCACTCGCCGAGCCGGAGCACACGACGACCTCGCCTACGCCCTCGCCCTGGCCTTCTACTATCAGCCGTCGAGGGGATTCCTCCTCTAACTCATTTTTTCAGGAGCCATTTTTCCCTTGGGAGGAAGGGGACCTTTCCCTCGACCACCTGCATGACGCATTCCCGTATGAACCAGCTTCTACTGTATCCCTTCTCCCTCAGGTATCGCTCGATCTCCAACGCGTCCTCAACGTCGCAGCTGAACGTTATCACGGTTGAAACCATCAACCTAATCTCAGGTCTAAGGATCAATATAGGGATGCTTGATGGGTGCTTGAAAACCGAAAGTGGGACTTCTTGTTAAAGATTTGATCGAAATAAGGGTTGAAGCCGCTTCGATGCATGGGTCAGAAGGAGTGCCGTGGCCTCTGCAAGCTTCTCCCCGACGTGATCCACAGGCCTTGGTGGAAGCCGAGGGTAGTCCGATACCTCTACTGCCCCGTCTGCAAGGTCTCCTTCCCCGACCTCAAGATATACTACAAGGTTGATTCGAAGGGTAGGAAGACGTGCATCTGCTGCGGCACGACCTTGAGAACCGTTCCGAGGAGATCGAAGTGGAAGAACTCACCGATCTACAAGAGCTTGGAGGACCTGCCCAAACCCTCCTCCGGCCAAGAAAATGAAGAGCTTCTCCGCCGCATCCTCTTTTCCCAAGGCGACGAGAGCGACCGAGAGAACGGTGACGAAAACGATGATTAAGGCTGCCCAGTCGCTTCTCCCCCAATTTATCTGCCCGCTTCGCCGCTTGACCACGAACCCCGCGCGCTTAACCTTTCTCTGCAAACCTCTTCGCCCCGTATATCTTGATCGCGCGGCCGTGCAGCCTGTGAAACCTGTGCGAGATCAGCGGCTTCTTGAAGGCTTCGGCTTTCCTCGCGCGCTTAACCTCGATTATCAGGGAGACGGGGATCACGGCGAGCTTATGGCCCTTGTCGTCTTGGCCTATCCAGAGAACCGCGTAGTCCATGAGCCTGCCGCGCTTAACCCCGAGAAACCTCCCGACGTTCCTCATCGGAGTGTCCAAGTGCTCCGGCTTCAGGTCCCCGAGCATTCTATCGGTCACCCGCTCGTAGATGCAGGCATCGCCCCACAGGATCTCGACGTATTCTCCAACCCTGATCCCCTTCAATTTCTCGGACATCCTTTCACTCACCTCCACCGCCTAAGAGGAAAAGCTTCAATCTCCTAAGCTCCCTCAAGGCTTCGGCGAGCCTCCTGCACGGCCCATTCTCACCGTAAGGCTTCACGGTCCGCAGCGCTGTTTTATCCGCCTCGGATTCCCGCCTGAACTCCGAGAGAATTCTCGTGAGCTCGTTCTCCCTCTCCTCGATCTCGAGGACGCCTCGGTAAGTTAGGATGAGCCTCGCGAGCCTGGTCAAGGCGTCGACCTGCTTCACGAGCTGGGTCATCGAAGCCCGCTCAATCGAGGAATCCATCTTCTCCGAAAGCTTCTCGTATTTCCCGATCAAGTCTCGGAGAACCCTCCTCACCTTATCCTCTCCGCTCATCGATTGGATGAACGCGTGCTCTGCGCATTTTTCGTATGCGTAAAATTCGCTGAAACAGCTTTTCGGAGATATGAGCCTGGAGTCCTTGTTCGACGAGGTGGAGAAGGCTCTCGCGGAGATCGCGGAGAAGGTTGAGGGAGTTGAGGAGGTATCGGTCTCGGAGCCCTCGCTGAGCCGGGGATTCAAGTCGCCGAGGGTCTTCGTCTGGATAAGAGACGGTGAAGTCAGGTATTTGACGATCAGCGGTGGGCGGAGGCTGCATACCTGGAGATTCGAGTACGTCATAGACGCCGTGAGCGGAGACCCGTCGATCGCGTATCAGCAGGCCAAGAAGATCATGTGGAGAATCTGCTCGGAGATCGAGAAGGATCGAAGCCTAGGCGGCTTAGTGAGAGACGCGAAGCCCATAAGCTTCGAAAGAGCTGAAGCACCCTCCGAATCCGCGTACGGCCATAGAATATACTTGCTCGTCGAGGTGACCGTCGAGGATTGATGACCCGGGGAACGAGGAGAATCTTGGAGGCCTTAGAGAAGATCCGGGACGGGTTCGCTGAGATCCCGAGGGAGCTCGCCCACTTGATCCTTCAAAGAGCTGTCGAGACGGCTCCTAAGAGGACCGGAAGGCTTCGGAAGAGCATTAGGATGAGGAGGATACGCGGGGGATATGAGGTCTCGATGGGCGGAGGCGAGGCGCCTTACGCGGGGTTCCTGGAGTACGGGACCCGGGGCCACGTGATCAGGGCCAGGAGGGCGAGGGCTCTGCGGTTCGAGATACGCGGCGAAGTCGTTTACGCGAAATACGTTCATCACCCGGGGCTGAAGCCGAGGAGGATCATGGCCGAAGCTGTTAGAGAGGCCTCGAGAGATCTCCGGGAAATCGCTTCGAGAATTCTCTGCGGAGGATGATGCGAAAAATACTCAGACGATTCTCATGGTTGCCGAGATGACCCGGTACCTTGGTTTAGGTAAGGAGGATGCTTTCGGTCAGCCGGCTTCGCCCACGAGGTTCATCGACCCGCTTAGGATAGATGTGGCATCGGAGAAGGAGCCGATCTTGAGGAGATCCGTTGCGTCGAGGGCTCCGGTCGATGAAGCGGCTGGAAGCGTCGTCGTATCCGGTGAAGTAGAGTTCCAAGTCGAGCCAACGGTTTTCGGAGACTTCCTCCTAATGCTCTTGGGAAAGGTTTCTTCGAGTCAGCCTGATCCATCGAACGCCCCGACGGTTTACCAGCATACTTTCACTCCCTGCGAAGTCGGCGAAACCCCGCCAACCTACACCCTCGAGCTAGCGTCGGATAGCACCGCGAGAAAAGTCGTTTCAGCGATAATCGAATCCATGAAGATCGAGCTGGCTCCGGGTGAATACGTCTCGGCGACGGCGAGCATAGTCGGGCAAAAAGAAGAGCAGTCCTCGCCTCAGTCCCCGAGCTTTCCGCAGACGAGGCCCTGGCACTCGGGAGAAGCGTCGATAAAGATAAACGGGGAAGAAGCCGAGCTCCAGGCGCTCAGCCTCGAGATAAACAACAACCCGTCGACGGATCACCACGTCATAGGCTCGAGGTATCTGCCGAGACACGAGCTGGGAGAACTCGAGATCAAGGGAAGCATGGACATAAGGTTCTCGGATCGAAAATATCTCGACGAATTCCTAGAAGAGGAGGAGGCATCGATAACCATAGAGCTCGCGGGAGACCCGATCGAAGGCGGATACGGATACGGGGCCAGGATAGAGTTCCCGAGGGTGGTTTACTCGGCTTGGAGCGGGGAGATCTCCGGATCAGATCCCATCGTTCAAAGCGTCGACTTCGTGGCTCTCAAGCCGTCGAGCGGAGACGCGGTCAAGTTCACCCTGACGAACACGGTCTCAGAATACTGAGAAGGAGGACTGATGGAGAAATGGCCTTCAAAATCAAGGTCGATGGAGTTGAATACGTCGTCGACCTCCCCGCCTACGCGATGCCCTACGTCAACCTCCTCGGAAACGGCTTAGCGGAGATGCCTAAATCCGCCAGCACGGCGAAGCAGCTCTCCGAAGACCTCAAGGCCGCGATGGAGGAGATAGCGAGATACGTTGAGCCCAAGCCCGCGGA
>JAGGVM010000076.1 GCA_021157985.1 Nitrososphaerota archaeon
ACGCCGATATCGTGCGATGGATCCTAGAGGTTATACGTGAGGGAGCGGTTCCCGCCTTCAAGGTATACGCCCTCGGAAAGGCTCAGGAGATAATAGGCTTGGTCAATAGCTATCTCGATGTACCCGTCGTCGCTAGCTGGACTGTCTCGAAGATAGCCGAGAAACACAGGCAGCACGGCTTAACCCTCGACTTCCTCCCAATAAACAGCGAAGAAGGCTTAGAAGCTTTCAGACAGGGAGAATGCGTCTACGTATCCAATAGGCGGGGTAATCCGCCGGCGGAGCGGAGGTTGAGGTGGGCGGTCGCGACGGGCTGGGCAATCCGATACCGCTTCTCGAGCTATGACGCAGCCTTTCCGCTCAGCGGCCACGCAGACTTCCCAGGCCTAATCAACCACGTCCTAGAAACCGGGGCTAAAAAGGTCTACGTAGTGCACGGCTTCGCGGAAGAACTGGCTAGAAACCTGAGAAAGCTCGGGGTGAACGCCTCGGCCTTGGACTTCTAGGAAAGCGGAATAAATAAAAGCCGGGAAACCTGGTTAGGGGCGGTGGAGTATGGCTTCGAGAAGGCGTAGGGAGGCTCCGATGCCGGCTTCGGCGGCCGGCCTCCTCAGGTTCTTCGAAGAGGAGTCGAAGGGAATAAAGATCAGGCCTGAGATAATCCTGATCCTAGCCGGAGCCCTCGTAGCCTTGACCATAGTGATGAACAAGTTCTTTATCTAGCTCAAGGCCTCCTCCAGCGAGGTTTGACCGTATCCGCTGAGCCTCCACAAGGTTTTTCCACGGTACTTAAATTTCTCCACTATTCCCTCCGCGAGCATGTTGTTCAAGTGCCTGCGCACCGCTGAGCTGCTCATCTCAAGCTCTTCGGCGAGCTGCCCCATCGTGTAAGCCTTCTCGGATAACCGCTCGATTATCCTCGACCTGGTCAGAATGCCCTTCCTCACGTTCCTGACCCTGCGCAGAAACGCCCTGCTCCGAATGATCTCCGCGGACTGCTCCGACAACCTAATAAAAGATCTGAGAACCCGATTAAAAGATTACGACATCCGCGGTTTTCAGCGTAAAGCTTCAGAGGCGGAGGCCCGTTTTTGGCCACCTCGCTAGTCATGTTAAAATCCAACCCCGGCCTAGCTTGCTTAGCGGAGCGGCCATGGAAGATGACCTAGAGCTCAGGGCGCTGAGATTGAAGAAGATGATGAAGTTCATGGCATCTCAGGCCAGGGAGACTCGGGAAAAGAAAGCCTTGTCCTTCGAGGAGGCCATGAAGGTGCTGAAGCCGAGGCTGGCGGATCGAGGGGATGAGGTCCTGGAAGCGGCGCTCCAGCAGTATCCAGAGACCGCTAAGAGGCTCGTCGTCGTCCTCGCGGAAAAGATCTTGGAGGGGTCGATAGCTGACAGGATAACGGGCGAGGCCTTGATGAGCGTCTTCGAGTACCTCGGGATGCCGGTCAAACTGAAGACGAAGATCCTCTACTACAAGAAGGGAGAATACAAGTCGATAGCCGACCTCCTGAAGAAGTAGGTAAGATTTATAGAGCGGGGAAAATACCCGCTACGGAGGGGATTAAGGTTGTCGGACGAGTACGAGATCCCTGAGGATCTCCTTTACACGAGGAATCACGTATGGGTTAAAGTCGAGGATGGATCCATCACGATCGGGATAACCGATTACGGTCAGAAGAAGCTCAGAGACGTAGTGAACGTCGAGCTCCCGAGCATAGGTCAAAGCGTCGAGGAAGGAGAAGTAGTAGCGACCGTTGAATCGATAAAGGCCTCGGCCGAGATCTACTCTCCGGCAGCGGGAAAGGTCGTAGACGTCAACGCTAAGCTCGCCGACAACCCCGAGCTGATAAACGAGGATCCATACGAGGAGGGTTGGATAGCGAAGATAGAGCTCGTCGAGGAGAGGGATTTCGGCGACCTGATGGAGGCCGAGGAATACCGGAAATACATAGAGGATTTAGAGAGTTCGGTCTGAAAGTCGTGGAAAAATGGTTCTAGTTAGGGTTCACAGGGTTTCGAGTATAAGGGATCCGGAAACCGGTCGATACGGCAAGGTGATAGAGCTCGTCGAGGAGAAGCGTGTTCGAGCTCAACCCGTCAGGGTCTCCGGGATGCCGCCTGAGTCGATGATGATCCAGGGAATAATCCAAGACTTAACGAGTTATCTTCAGTCTTTCGGTTTAACCGCTGGGGGGCCGCTTAAGCCGAAGATGACCCTGTTTTTAACCGAGGAAGAATATGAGCTACTCGGGGTAAAGCTTGACGTGAACGAGGTTTACGAGCTCGAGTTCAAGAACGGCACTATAACCTTCAAGAAAGCATACGATTAGCTTTTCTGGTTTCTGAGCACCTGAGCTATATGAACTATTCTCCAAGTAACCGTCAGCAGGGCGAAGATGGCTATTAAGATTATGGAGACCTCAAGAGCGGCGTCGTAGAACGGCGTCAAAATCGAAGCAATCATCAATAATATCAATCTCTCAGCCCGCTCCATGAACCCAACTCCCTTAAGGTTCACCTTCAAAGGCTCAGCCCTATGCCTCACATAGCTCACCATTATCGACGCGGCCAGGGCCAGGGATCCCCAGAAAGCGGTCACGGCACCCGATGAGAT
>JAGGVM010000008.1 GCA_021157985.1 Nitrososphaerota archaeon
ATTCAAGGCCCAGAACAGGTTCACGGCGGTGGGCCTCGTCGCCCTCAAAACCTCATAGCTCTTCCTTAACCTCTCGAGAACGCGATTCCTATCTTTACTTCGACAATGATAAGCCGTGAGCGCGAGCCCCATGGCGGCGGCCACGCCTATCGCCGGAGCCCCTCTGACAGCCATCTCCTTAATCGCCTTAGCAACCTGCTTAGCCGTTCTCAGCCGCAGATACTTGACCCTGAGGGGGAGAAGCCTTTGATCTATTAGAACTACTTCTCCTTTCTTCCAGTAAACGGTCCTGATCTCCGACTTCATCCCGCTTCTCCTAAACTCTAGGCCAAGTTCTTTAAATCGATTTCAACGACCTTATCCTTCTCCATGGATTCGAGAACAGCCTCGGCGATGGCCACGGCCTTCAATCCGTCGAACGCGTCCACCAACGGGTTCCTGCGCTCAGCAACGCATTCTAGGAAATGTTGAAGCTCGAGCTTCAAGGGCTCATAGGGCTTTATTATCGGCTCTAGGACTAAGTCGGCTTTCTCAACCGAGACCTCCTGTGTGAGGAATTTTATCGATAAAACTCCGCTGCTCCCCGTTATATGCATCTCCCGCTTCTTCCGAGGGGTCAGCCAGTTCGCCTCTATGAAGGCCACTTTGTCTCCATCTTTTAGGGTGAGGATCGCTTGGACGTGGTCTTCTAATCTATGCTTCTGCCTCCCTCCCTTCGCGTAAACTTGAACCGGGTCTTGTTTGAAGATGAACCTCACGAGATCTATGTCGTGGATCGCGGTGTCCTTCACCACTCCCACGTCGCCGATTCTCTCGGGCCACCACCCTATCCTCCTTCCATGCGACATTATGACGTCGCCTATCTCGCCGGATTCGAGCAGCTCCATGGCCTTCCTGACGGCTGGGTTGAATCTCTCGATGAAGCCCGT
Organism: Nitrososphaerota archaeon; assembly: GCA_021157985.1. GTDB lineage: Archaea > Thermoproteota > Nitrososphaeria_A > Caldarchaeales > Wolframiiraptoraceae > Wolframiiraptor. The sequence continues at coordinate 930 of JAGGVM010000008.1, forward strand.
CATCACTATTCTTTGATTCGATTTCATCGCGTCGATTATCTTGAAGGATTCCTCCACGGTTGAGGCGAATGGTTTCTCGACCAAGACGTCTAAGCCCGCTTCGAGAGCTCTAACGGCGCAGTCCGCGTGCGTAACCGATGGAGTGCATATCGTAACCGCTTGGAGATCCTCTTTCCTGAGCATTTCATCCAGGTCGGTGTAGTATTTTTTCACGGCGAACTCTTTCGCAAGCTTCGCGGCGCGTTCCTCGTTCAGGTCGCAGATCGCCTCGACCCTTACGCCGAGCTCCTTCAACGCCCTGAGATGATTTCTGCCCCAAAAGCCGACGCCCACTATCCCTATTCTCAGGTCATCTGCGTTCAATTCCATTTTCTCCCGCGGCTAACTCGTTCTTAAGCTTCTCCATTTCTACTTCAATAGAACCTTGTATAGCCAGATCTTCGTGAGCGCGTACCATCCGATTATCCAGGCGCCCGCTATCGAAAGCCCGATCACGACCCTTAGAACGCTTAGGACGATGTCCCTCGGGTAATGTTCTAAAGTGTAGAATACCGTGACCGAGATCACGTAGCTGACCGCTAGGAAGCTCACCCAAACGAGCAGGATCAACGCGAGGACCGCGGCCAAGTTTCTCTTCAGCGAGGTCACAGAAATCCCTCCACGAAGACGAGATCCGTTATCAACCCGAGCAAAGCCGTGAAAGAGGCCAGGAAGGCCATGGCCCGAACCGCTTGCCGCTCATCCACCAGAACCTCGGCGCAGAGCATTCTCAGGAGGGTTATCGGAGCGCTTTTATCCCTTGATGCCTTCAGTTTTCCGTTTTCTATTTCCACGGGCCTGCTCTTGGCTTGCTTTGCTGATTTTATTCCCCCGAGGGAGAAGATGACGTGCATCTCGTTCATTATCTGGGGTAGAAGCGTTATTATCGCGGCTATCTCGATCCTCCCGATTATCGCTATAGAGGCCATCGCCGCCCCGGTGAAGAGGCTTCCCGAGTTCCCTAGAAAGACCTTCGCCGGATACCTATTATACGGTAGAATAGCGAGGAGCGATGCGAGCATTATCAAGGAGAAGATCATCGACGGGTAATCTCCCCTGAGATAGAATATCACAGCGCTCATGGCGAAGAAGGGAGCGGAGGTCGCGATCATCGACCCGTTCAAGACGTCTAAGCTGTTTACCGCGTTGCACACGATCGGATAAGCGAGGAGGATCATCACGGGATAAACCTTGTAGAGCCTCGACCTGCCGAGAAAGGGGATGACGGGCCTCGGGGTGAACGTTCCGAGGAAGAGGATCGGGAGGGCGGCTAAGATGAGTAAGAGCGGTTTAAGCCTCGGATCTATCTCCTCTCTGACGTCCTCCACTAAGCCGATCGACGCCGCGATCAGGGATGAGATTAGAAGGGCGGCCGCGGCGGAGTCTCCGTGAGAACCGACTATATAAATTAAAATGGCTAAGCTTGATCCCGCGATCAAGGCTAATCCGCCCGTCTTCGGAACCCGCGGCCTCCAGGGCTTATGCACGTCCACCCCCTCTATTTTCAACGCTTTTCCGATCCTTATCGCGATGGGGGTGGAGAGGAGGGCTGCGAGGAACGCCGCTAAGACCTCGAGCATTCCGCTTGGGCACGCCTGGCTCAAAATAAAAAGCTTATGAAGTTTCAGATTTGTAGAATAACCCGTCTCTTGGCCATTAAAACGGGTTTTAGAGGAAAGGATTACGCCGAACATATCGGGGGAAGATCGAACGAGCTGGCCATGAAAAGAATTAAAATGGTGAGAAGAGATCGTTCTTTTCGCGGGAATTGTCCGGGAAGATTGTCGCAGCATATCTCATATCGTTCGGAGCTTTCCTTATCCCGCTCCTCGTCTCGCAGTCACTTGACCTAGATTCATGCGGCCTAGCCTGCTTCCTGCTTTACCTACTCATCCCGGCGGCCGCCGCGGCAACGGCCGCTTCAAAGCTCTTCGAGCTGAGCGTAACGACCGCTTCGCTGAGCATCTTGGCCGGATGGGCTTCGGCATTCGCGGTGAACCAGACTTTCTCGACCTTCTCGATTCCCGCCTCATCGATTTACCTCTCGATCCAATACTTGGCGGCGCTCATCCTCGCCGTGGGCACGGCGGTCATCTTCTCCAGGGAAAAAGTTGAGGAAGGGTTAAAAGTGGAGGAAGCCGGGGAGCATGAAGCAGAGGTGGAGTCCGTGGCCGAGGAGGGCGGTGAGGAATTCATTATCTGTCCTCATTGTGGAAGGGAGATTCCCGCCGACTCCATTTACTGCCCCCTCTGCGGGAAGAGAATCAAGGAAGAGGAATGAGGGTCAGGCTTCTATCCTTCGACAGCATGGGGATCCGGAGCATGTGCACCTTGATCGAGGCGAGATGCGGGAGAATCCTGATAGATCCGGGAGCCGCCTTGGGTCCGAGGAGATATGGGTTGA
>JAGGVM010000147.1 GCA_021157985.1 Nitrososphaerota archaeon
CGCCTAGGCCGCTTGGTACGCTTAGATATCTCGACCCAGCATCCGCTTGGAAAAAGCGCTTCTCCCGCTCCTGGGCCGAACTGGTAGTCGGCGATCTCCCGGACCGACTTTAATAGGAGCTCATCTAATCGTCCTGAAGAAGCCATTTGAAGCATACCTCCTCAATTTTTCGGCGAGCTGTATCGGGATCTCGGCGTCAAGTCTGATGAACTGCTCATCGAAAGCTATATCGTTGACCTTCGAGAACTCGCATATCTCGCTTATCATGCTCATCGTCTCCCCACTGTATGGGAGAAGAGTCTCAACCCTCACGAAGTTCTTCAGCATCCTAGAGACTTTCTTCTCGAGATCCGTCAATCCAAAGCCGGTAACTGCCGAGGTGAAGACGCAGGGAATGTCGAGATCCAGGGCCTCGGCTTTCCGCTCCGCCTCCTTTAATCCCGTTAAGTCCACTTTATTCAGGACTAAGATTATTGGAAGATTGTGAGCGCCTATGCTGTAGAGCGTTTTGAGAGAGGTTTCCACTCTTTCCCTCAGCTTCGGGAGAGGATCCGAGACATCTGCGATTAGGAGCACTAGATCGGCTAAGGTTATCTCCCTGAGGGTCGCGTAAAACGCCTCGATCAGCAGGGTTGGCAGGTTCTTTATGAAGCCGACCGTATCCGATATGAAAACCGGTTTCCCATCCATCTTGGTCAGCCTCGTCGTCGGCGTAAGCGTCGTGAACAACTGCGAGCTCACCTTAACGCGCTCCCGAGTCAACGCGTTAAACAAAGTGGATTTACCCGCGTTCGTGTATCCCGCGAGCGATATCAAGGGGAGACCGCGCTTCTTCCTACTGACTCTGATTAGGTCCATGTGTTTTCTAATGTACTCGAGCTTTCTCATTATGGACGTTATTCTCCTATGGATCTCGTCGTAGTATACGTCGGCCTCGTATGCTCCGAGTCCATGGAACCCAGGTTGCTCACCCTTCTTAGCTAGTCGGACTTTCTCCTTCGCCCTCGAAAGCTCGTACTTGAGCTCTGCGAGTTTTATCTGGAGTTTTGCTTCCATGCTGTGGGCGTGGAGGCTGAAGATCTCGAGTATGAGTTTCGTTCTCGTGATTATCGGTATCTTGAGAGCTTTGGCGAGGTTATATTCCTGGACGGGTTTAATATCGTTTTCGAAGACTACTTTCTCTATTCCGAGGTCGCGGACGGCTTTCTTGAGCTCCTCGAGCTTTCCCGGGCCTATGTTGAATTTGGGGTGAGGAGGTCTCTCCTGCTTCAGCTGATATACTACCTCGTAGCCCGCGGTTCTACAGAGCTCCCTAAGCTCGGCCAGGTTGTCTTCCCCGCCCCTCTGGACTCTATGAACTATCGCGACCCTCAATTCCAGGCTCTAGACCAGATTCCTTAATCCCACCTTAAAACCTTGATGCAAAGATTTAAGAGATCTTCTTCGGAAACTGTATGCCCAGCTTCTCGGCGACCTCTTTAAGCGATCTCAGGGTCTCGGGGTCTATCGGGATCCCGTTCCGCTTTCTCTCCTCGTATACGCGTTCCTCGAGCTCTCCCGGTAAGAGGACCTCAGAGACTCCTTCCATAGTCTTGCAGTTCTTGACCTCACGGATGATCCTCTCCAAGTCCCGCGCGTATTCTTCGTAGCCTCGGAAGAGAGCTGGCTTAACGGCCACCACCAAGAAACCTCCTTGGGTCGAAGCATGGTCTATCGCTTCCTTGCTTATCGGTCCGCCGACGAACGCGCTGGCCAGGATCTCAACCAGCAGCATGAACGCGTATCCCTTATGCCCTCCGAAGGGAAGTAGAACGCCCCCGTCTATGAAGTCCTTGGGCTCGGTCGTCGGCCGCCCATGCCTATCTAAGATCATGTTCGGCGGGAGCTTCTTTCCCTGTCTTAGAGCGACCCTGACCTTGAAGGACGCCGTCGCGCTGGTGGCCATGTCTATCACTATGGGAGAACCATTATCGACAGGAATCCCTATGCTCAGCGGATTCGTTCCAAAAACTCTTTCAGCCCCTCCCCACGGAGCAACCCTCGCGGTAGCGTTTGCGCACGCGAAGCCTATCAACTTCTCCTCCGCTATCTTCTTCGTGTAGTAGGCGAGCATCCCGACGTGTCCGAGGTTCCTCACACCGACTAAGGCCACACCTGATGTTTTAGCCTTCTGAATCGCGAGTTCCATCGCTTTTTTCGCGACGACTATTCCCAGCAGCATGCCGCCGTCGATCAAGGCGCTGTTCGGAGTCTCCTTCAACACTTTTATCTCGGCTTTAGGCTTCACGTATCCTTTCTCTATTCCCTCGAGATAGTATGGGATTCGGATTATTCCGTGAGAATCCACTCCTCTGAGGCTCGCCGTTATGAGGTGGTCTGCAACCAGCTTAGCATAGTCTTCTGGGACCCCGACTTTGATGAAGCATTTCTCGCAGAAAACCCGCAAATCTTCCGGAGAATAAACCTCGAACGATTGTTTAGAATTCACTAGAATCACCTGTTATGGTTTATTCATTTTTGATTTTATTTATTCTTTCCCACGTTTCTTGAGGAGATCCCCTAGACTTATTCCTCCTTCAGCCGTCTTCGATCCCGTCGAGTAACCGCCGGGCATGCCGAGCTCCGTTTCATCGATTGGTTCGAGTAGCCTTATTTTCAAGAATCTTTCGAGCTTTCTTGCGAGCTCGATGGGCGGCTTGAACTCTCCCGCCTCGATCTTCCTTATCACGGTCAATTTCTCGTTAAGCTGCCGCGCCAAATCCTCCTGAGTTAATCCAAGCCTTCTCCGGGCATTTTTCACCCTTTCGCCGAAATCCTCGACCAGGTCCAGATCTTCTCCGGGTAAAATCCTCCTAGACCTCTTAAACCCGCGCATCTCCCATGTTTCAAGGCAACCGC
>JAGGVM010000113.1 GCA_021157985.1 Nitrososphaerota archaeon
ACCCCGGAAGCCGGGAAAGAGTTCGTCGTCGAGAACCCTCCCCCCGTGAAATGGGACGACGTGATAGGCTTAGAAGAAGCGAAGAAAGCGATAATGGAGAGCATAATCTATCCGATGAAGAGGCCCGATCTCTTCCCCTTGGGCTGGCCTCGCGGAATACTCCTCTTCGGTCCACCCGGCTGCGGTAAAACGATGTTGGCCGCCGCGGTGGCGAACGAGGTCGACGCGGTTTTCATGCACGTTGACGCGTCTTTGATAATGTCGAAGTGGTTGGGAGAATCGGAGAAGAATATCTCGATGATCTTCAAGACCGCCAGGGAGTACGAGGCCTCCGGGAAACCCGTCATAATATTCATCGATGAAGTCGATTCCCTGACTGCTATGAGGATGAACGAGGTCGGAGGAGAGGCGAGGGCAAGGAACCAGCTGATAAAGGAGATGGACGGATTACTCGATAAGGGGAGGAACAGCTTGATATACGTGCTCGCCGCGACGAACAAGCCCTGGCTCTTGGACGAGCCGTTCATAAGGAGATTTCAGAAGAGGATTTACATAGATTTACCCAGGTATGAGGCAAGGTTGAAGCTCTTCGAGCACTACGCTGGGAAGCTGAACCTCGATGAAGACGTCGAGTTCGCCGAGTTGGCGAGGATAACGAACGGTTATTCGGCGGCGGATATACACTCCATATGCATGGAGGTTCAGATGAAGGTCGTCAGCGAGTTCTTCGAGAAGGGAGGGGGAGACGAGCCGAGGAAGATAAGGATGGAGGACTTCTTAGAGGTCGTAAAGCGGAGGCGGCCGAGCATAAACCTGGAAAGCGTGAACAAGATGATTCAATGGGCCGAGAGATTCGGAACCCATTAACTGTTTTTTATCTCGCTTTGACGCTTCTGAAGAGCCTCGAGGTCTCTTCTATCCATTTTTCCGCGATCTGCCTGAACCTCGCATACTTTCTGTTGTACATCGCTATCGGGATCTTCTCATCCCTGAACTCTATTCCGAAGACCATGACGCCGGCGACTTTCACGGCCCACCCCAAGTCCCCGAAGACTTCCTCCTCAACTCCCCCATTCATCTTCGCGAGCTCTATGAGCTCCACTATTCCATCTTTATCTCGATAGTTCAGCAGCTTAGATCCGTAAATTATCTTCTCGGCTATCCTCTTAGAGGACTCGATGAGGAGCTCGAGGAACTTTTGGCCAGCTTTTTCATCGTCCATCGAGATCGCGGCCAGCTCTGAGTTATCGAGTTCGTTCAACGAGTATTCTTCGATGAGCCTCTGCGCGGAGGTCTTGAAGAGGAGGTCGAAGCCTTCTCCGAAAACTTTTCTCAAGGCCTTGCAGAATCTTCCAGGGTTTTCATATAGCACTTTGTATGGGTCGGTTTCGAGCTCTCTCTTCAGCCTTAGCTCTATGATGCGTAGGCTGTGGCCTCCGAACAGCTCCTTAAACAGCTTCCTGAATATCCTCTTAACGGCGCTGACGGCAATCGATTTCTGAGCGTTCTCTCCTCTCATCCCGCTGGAATAGCGGAGAATTGAGTAAATAAGCGTTCTCTGGGGAAGCTACCCGACGAGCTCGATTAGGCCTTTTTGCTCGAGTTTCTCGAGTATCTGCTTCACTTCCTTCGTGTCTATTCCGAGCTCCTGTGCGCACTTCTTCAGATCGAGCTCCGAATCCGCTTTACTGACATACGAATAAACGAGCTTCTCTTCTTCCGAGAGCTTAGGAACGTCTGGGAACGCCTGCTTAACACGCTCGGCGGCCGCCTTCTGAGCCTCCTCCAAGATCTTCTTCGCCTCATCGCTGGCCTCCTCTGGAATGCTTATATCGAATTCTCTTGCAGTCGTCTCACTCGTGAAGTCCTCGATATAGCTCGCGAGCTCGTGCAGGTTCCTGGCCGCCTCGGGAGCTGCTCCCGCAACCTCGTCTTCTACCTCGGTGATCAACGATAAGAGAGGTATCACGAGTCCCATGAGCTCACTTACCTCGAGTATGGTTTCGAGCCTGAGCTTGACTTGCTCCAGCACTAGCTGGGTCTTCATGACGACGCTTGCAAGCCTCCTGATCTCCGCGATCTCCTCAGCGTATATCGAAGCTCTTCCCTCGTCTCCAGAGACCAAGGCGTCTACTACTTGCTCGAAGTATTCCTTGCTTCGATCCATCATCTCTTGGTATTTCGATCTGAGCTTCATTATCTGGGCGCTGAGCTGGTTTAGCGAGTCCTCGATCTTCAGCCTTACTTCCTCTCTCGCTTTCTCATCGATGAACGGGTCTTTTCCGAAGGGGTCTCCGCCGAACATTTGCGCTTGCGTATGGTGGGTGAATTGGATGGTTTTAATCTTTTGGAGGATGCGGGGGACGTGGAATGCTCTTAGGATTCTCTTGGAAATACCTCACACATACATTTTCCTTGGCCATGCATCGGGTAGGCTAATTCGCCTTGAACAGTAGCTTCGTCTCCCCGAGAGTCTTCAGCTTTATCTCCCTGACCTTAACGACCATCGGCAAATCGTTTACGATTTTCCCTATTAGGAGGCAGTGCCTGGGGGGAAGCGCCTTGGCTATCACTTTAGCGGTCTCGGCGTCCACTCTGGATGCCTTCGAGATGTAGTTGAGATCGGATTCGTTCGTGAAGTTGAAGAGGAAGATGTTGTCCGCCTGCCTATAAACGGTCTCGGGAATGCTGTCAGGTTGATTGGTTACGAATATCGGGAAAAGCCCTATATGCCTCATCCTGGTCACGAGGTCATCCCAGTAAGTCTCCCTCAGATACAGGTGCGCCTCCTCGGCGACTAGGAACAACGGATCTATCAAGCCCTGCCTAAGAAGGGAAGAGAGCTTGCTGAGCAGGTATTCCACGACAATTTTCCTAGCATGTGGGAGGCTTTTCGAGAGATCGACGACGAAGATCCCTCCATCCCTCTTCGAGTTTATGACTTCGTCGAGCTTGATCGGGTTTTCATCGTCGAAGAACTCTGTCTCCTTCAGGCTGAGAAGCCTGCTCATTAAAGCCTCTCTAACCGATTCATGCATCGAAGCTCTGCTGACGCCGTCGATCAGCTTCCTAAGAGTCACCCGTCCCTCAGCCCTCTCGATGAGACCCCATATCCTCGTGAACTCTCGAAGGCTCGTCGCCGGGGTTAACAAGATGTATTGGAGTACGTCTAGGATAGTCTTCAATCCCGCGTCCTCCATAGAGATCCTGAAGTTCTCTCCAGGTCTCAGTACGACGATCTTCTCCGCCATCTCGCTCTCCTCCCCGGACTTCGTCATCGATAGACCGGAGTACTCCCCGTTCACGTCTAAGACCACGATCTTCGCGCCGTATTCCGCGAGTGAAGTGATTAAGAGCTTTGTGAGATATGATTTCCCGGTCTCCTTCTTCCCGGTTATTATCGTCAGCCTTCCGTCGAGGTCTTCCGCGTTTATCGCAATATCGCTCCCCATGCACTCGCCGAGCACGATCCTCCTCCTGCCATAACTTCTTGAGAGCTCTGAGAGCAGTTCGGGCGAGGCTCGCTCGATCTTGGAGTTGAACCTCGATGGAAGCCATAGAACATCGTTCCTCAGAACTCCGTCCTCGATTACCCCTCTGAACTTCCCGATTATTATCCTGGAGTCCCTTACCTCCGCGATTATGGATCCGATGTCGTAGGGGTCGAAGTGCTTTATCGAGAGCGCTTCGGAGGCAAGCTCTCTGAGCGTGTCCTCGAGCATTCCAGGTATCTCCGCGTACTCTATGTCTATCACCTGGACCAGGAGCTTCCGCTTTCCCTCCGTGATCAATAGGTAGTCTCCGCGGTTTAGCGGCTCCTCGTCAGGCGATGCGAGGAACTCTATAGTATCCCCGTTCTTCGTCAGGGCCTTCACTTTCCCCACTCCCCATCGAGAGGATTGAATAACATGTTCCGGATGGAGGGCGACTCGAATATTTTGCTTCCTTTTTGCTCTAGAAGTGTTTGGATCGCTATTAGGTCGAGTTTCGTGAAGGTGCAGTAGTCGTGGGCGAGGACGAGGAGCTCGGGGTAGCCGTAGATCAGGGCATCGCTTTTCAACAGGCTTCCGAACACTTCTTCTATCTTCCTGTTCGTCGCCGCGTCGACTCTGAACGCGTTAGCCCTTGGACTGAGCTTCGCGAGATATGTTTTCCCGAGAACCTTAACCCTCATCTCGATGCTCTTGATTATCCACGTTAGGTCCGCGGCGTAGGGGGGAGAAGCGCCGAGCTTTTCATCGGTCAATATCTCTCCCCAGAATTGGAGGATGCTGTTCTTCGAGAAGGCTAGGATATCGTTTCCCCGGGGCAAGGCTTTCTCGATTATCTTGGTCACGAGCCATAGAGGATTATCGAGAGGACCTGCTGAAAGAGATCCATCGAAGAGGAGGATGCTGTTCCTGAACCTCTCCGCGACGTATTCTTGAAGCCTCTTCTCCAACAAGCTCGCCAAGATCTTCGAGATCGATCCATCGAGCTGGTAGTCGAAGGACGAGTAATCGAGCGGAGCGGATCCATCCAGAACCGAGGCCAGGACCTCAGCCATATTATCCCGCGTCACATACGCTATGAAAGGCCCGACGCGCTCAACCCGCACGCCCAAGCCGCTTCTAACCGCGATCGCCCCCCTGACCGCCGCGACAACCCCTCTTCTCCCAGCCGCCGCGATTATCGATGACGTATCTATGGCCACTACCTGCCTGGCAGCCGCCTCCTCAAGCCCTATCTCGTGGACCTCGACCCCACGGCTCAGAACCTTCTCGACGAGTTCAGGAGGCCACTCATTTTGAACAAAATCCTCTTCCTGAGAGACGGCCAGGAGGGCTCCGCCTACGGCTTCGAGGCTCCTTAATCCCGCGTTTAGAAAAGGTTTAAAGAGGTTATCGAAGCCATTTAGCC
>JAGGVM010000092.1 GCA_021157985.1 Nitrososphaerota archaeon
AACCTTTGATGCACTTCGCTCCGGGTGCGAGGGTTTTCTCGATCGCGACAACGGGCTGTAATTGGGCCTGCAAGTATTGCCAGAACTATGACATCAGCCAGAGGAGGAAAGTCGAGGGAGCGGACGTCACTCCTGAAATGGTCGTTAAGCTAGCGAAGCAGTATAGAAGCGATGGGATAGCTTATACCTATAATGAGCCCGTGATCTTCATGGAATTCGCTCACGATGTCGGGGTGATCGCGAGAAGGGAGGGGATGATCAACGTATTCGTTACGAATGGTTATTGGACGCCGGAGGCCGTGAACGAGGCGAAGGATTTCCTCGACGCGGTGACAGTGGACTTTAAGGGAAACGGTGACCCGAAGTTCTTGAGAAAGTTCTCCAGCGTGCCCAGCCCTGACCCTATCTATCAAACCTTGCTCGAGCTTCGGGATAAGACGAGAGTTCACATAGAGATTACGGATCTCATAGTCCCGAGGGTTGGAGATGACCTAAACCAGGCGAGAAAGCTCGTGAGATGGATCTACGATAACCTGGGACCAGACGTTCCCATCCATTTCCTCAGGTTTCACCCCGACTATAAGATGCTCGACTTCCCCCCAACCCCGATAAAGACGCTTGAGAAGCATTATCAGATCGCGAAGGAAGAAGGAATGAAATACGTTTACTTGGGAAACGTTCCCGGCCACCAATACGAGAACACGGTTTGCCCGAGATGCGGGAGGGCCGTAATCGAGCGATACGGATTCGACATACTCTCATGGAATCTGGACGAGAAAAATAGATGCAAGTTCTGTGGGTATCCGATAGCGGTTTATGGAAAACCTTCCCCCGAAGCGCTCTCGCGAAGAGCATTTCTCCGCTTCTAAAAACGGGCGGAAAACTTATCTTATCGATGAATAAGAGATCCTAGACAAGTATGGAGATCAACGCCGGTATCTGCGGGAATTTCCCTAGGCCGCCGGAGTTGAGAAAAGCTCTAGATGAGCTTAGCTCCGGCAAGATCGATGAAAAAGAACTCAACCGAGTTTTCAAGCTAAGCATGCGAAAAATTGTTGAACTTCAGGAAGAGAACGGTCTTAACCCCGTTACCAGTGGACTCCTCTTATGGCATGACCCCCTCCGCCCCTTCGCGGAAAGCTTCTCCGGAGTCCAGCTCGGAGGACTTCTCAGGTTCTTCGACAACAACTTCTATTACCGAAGACCCATCATAACAGGCCCTATTAAGAGGGAAAAACCCATAACGGTTGAGGAAGTCGGCGAGCTATCCCAGATCGCTAAGACCCAGGTTAAGGCGGTTTTACCAGGCCCCTATACATTCCTCAAATTATCTGAGAACAAGTTCTATCAGTCGGAGGATCAATTGATCGACGACCTGATCGAGGCGTTGGCCGCCGAGATCGAGGATCTAAACGGGTTAGCGGACATCATACAAGTGGATGAACCGTCGCTCGTTGATCCGGAGCTAAGCCTAGAGGAGAGGAGGAAGGGCGTCGAGGTGGTTAAGGAGTTGATCGGGAAATTGCGCGTTCCGAGTGATCGCCTGATCGTCGCCACGTATTTTAACCTAGATCCAGACTCATATTCCATCTTACTTGACCTGAAAACAGGTTTACACTTGGATCTATGCTCCTCACGGGATAAAGCGGAGGAAGCCTTAAGGGAATATGGATTCAAGGGATCGATATTAAGCCTCGGGATCGTCGATTCAAGGAGCATTTTCCCGGAAACCCCCGCCGAGATGGCGGGAAAGACAAGGAAGATTCTTGAAAAAACTTCAGCTGAAAAAGTAATGATCTCGACCAGCAGCTGGCTCGATTACCTCCCATTCAACGAAGCGGTTGAAAAGCTAAGGATCTTAGGTAGAACTCTAAGGGAGGTGGCTTCGAGTTGAGCTTCAGGCTCCCGAATAAGCTGGTGACGACGATCGTGGGGAGTTACCCATATTTCCCCGAGGCCTTGAAGGCTTTCCAGCTTAGAAAGAGGAGGGTTAGAGGTTCGGAGTACGAGGAGCTCGTTAAGACCGCGATCCGGAAAACCGTCGAGGATTATCTCTCAGCCGGCGTGGACATCGTATCCGATGGAGAGCAGAGGAGAGAGGATATGGCGGTTTTCTTCGCCGAGGAATTGAAGGGCTTTGAGATAAGCGAGCCCGTGAGGATCTTCGACAACGTGTATTACAGGAAGCCGGTTATAGTAGATGATATTGAGTGGACTCATGAGATAGTGGTAGAGGATTGGAGGTATGCTTCGAGCATTTCCCGGGGGAGACCCGTTAAGGTAACTCTAACCGGGCCTTACACCATGTATTCATGGAGCTTCGATAAGCATTATGGAAATATGAGGAACGCGATCCTCGACTTGGCGAGGGCTTTGGCGAGAGAAGTGGAGGCGCTGGTGAACGCCGGGGCGAAGTACGTGCAGGTAGATGAGCCTGCTCTTTCCACCAGGGTTGAGAAGGAAGACGTGAAGCTGGCCGGAGAGGCTTTGGAGATCATGGTGGGAAAGCTCTCTAACGTGAAGCGCATAATGCATGTTTGTTATGGGAAAATCGAGAGATTGTTCCCCGAGGTCTTGGATTACCCGATAGATCAGCTGGACTTGGAGACGAAGAACAGCGAATATAGGCTGCTCAAGCTGCTTAGGGAATACTCGTTCGATAAGGAGCTCGCGTTAGGCGTCGTGGACGTGCACAGCAGCAGAATCGAAACCATCGAGGAGATAGTTGACGGAATTCGGAAGGGGTTGGAGATCATTCCTCCGGACAGACTTTACGTGAAGCCCGACTGCGGTTTGAAGAGACTTAAGAGGGAGACAGCGCTGGCGAAGCTCAGGAACATGGTCAAAGCCGCTGAGAAAGCTAGAGAAGAGCTAGCTTAGGAGAAACGAGGTCAGCTCGCTTATCAAGTTGCGGGAGACATCGAAGGTGTAGCGGACTTCCGTGAAGTTTTTCCTAAACTCTATGACCTCTTTCCTGACCTCTTTCACGTCTTTTCCGAGTTTTATTAGCTCGTAGAAGAACTCCGCGATCTCTTCCATTTCATCTTCCCTCATCCCCATTCTCGTCACTTCTTGGACACCTATCCTGAGACCCGAGGGATTAACTATATCCGTTGGATCATCCCATGGGAGAATGTTCTTGTTCACTATTATGTTGGCTTCTTCGAGCTTCTTCGCGCATTTGGCTCCGCCCCCATCGCCTCTCACATCTAAGAGGACTTGATGAGTTTGCGTAAAGCCCTTATCTTCGCCCAATACCTTGAATCCCTTCGCGTGCAGAGCTTCAGCGAGCCGTTTAGCGTTCCTCACAACTTGGCCGGCGTACTCTTCGCCGAACCGCATCATCTCTAAGGTCGTTACCCCGAGCGCGGCGAGCCTATGCAGGTGATGATTCGATACGAAGACGGGGAATACTATCTTCGAGACCTTGCGGTAGATCTCGTCGTCGTTCGTCAAAACGGCTCCCCCCTGAGGACCTGGGAATGTCTTGTGAGTTGAGGTAGAGATCACGTCGGCTCCCTCGGCCAATGGATTCGGATACGCTCCACCGGCGATCAAGCCTAAGACGTGCGCGGCATCGAAGACCACGCCTGCACCGACCTCTTTAGCCGCTTCAGCTATCTCCTTAACTGGATGAGGAAATATTATCACGCTGGCGCCCAGAACCACTAGCCTCGGCTTCGAACGCCTTATCAGCTCAGCCGCCTTATCCGCGTCTATGTTCACCTCATCGTAAACAACCGGCATCTCGACCGGATCTAACCCCAACCTCCCGAGAACACCGTACTTAGAATGGCTGACGTGGCCTCCTCCCGGAAGCGGAACAACCGCCGCCGGCCCACCCTCTCTAGCAAGAGCCGTGAAAACGGTTGCGTTGGCTATTGTTCCGGAGATGGGGCGTATATCGGAATGCTTTGAATTGAAGAGTTTAGCGAAGAGCTTGGAGACCTTGTCCTCTATTTCATCGATGTATCTGGCTCCTTGGTAGAACCTCTTGTAGGGGAGACCTTCCGCGTATCGGTGCATCGCGTCGGATAAGTATACCGCGTTGACGAGGGGTGAGGTCACGTTCTCTGACGCTATCAGGTTTATGCACTCCCGGATCCTCCACTTGTTATGAGCCTTGATCAAATTCAATATCTCTTCTAAATCTCCAGCCGCGTCCATTTCTCCCGGCTCTTAACTCTGATATTACTTATAAACTTGTAAATGTAGGGGGCAGCGACAAGACGATGAAGGGCGAGAGGAAGCTAAGCCTAGATGTCGCATTGTTGGCGAGCTTCGCGGCTCTCTACGCGGTCGTGCTCAAGCTCTTACCCGGAATCCCGGCCTACGGCTTCCCAGGAGCGAAGATAAAGGTGGCCGTCGTGCTTTCCCCGATCTACGGATTCGTCCTTGGCCAAGCGCTGGCCCCCTCCTCGATACTCCTCGGAACGATACTCGCGATGCTCATAGCTCCTTCTAAGTACACGGCATTCAGCCTCGCAACGGTCTTCTGCGCCCCTCTCGGAGCATTATCCGCCGCCTTGGTCTTCGATAAAAGGAGGATCCTCGGAGCGCCGAAGTGGATTTACTCGCTTGCGATCTACCTCGCCCTCTACGCGGCTTGGATCTTAACCGACGTGGGACGCGGAGCCCTACTTTATACCGCTCCATACGCCGTGGTCATGGGGCTTTTAATAGCTGATGGCGCTGCGCGGCGATCTTCTGCAGAGCGACATGGACGCATCCTAACGATGCTTCATCTCTTGACAGGGTCTGCCGCGGGAATTTTCGCCGACCACTTCTTGGGAAGCCTCGAGGCCATAGTCGTGTTCCGGTATCTCCTCGAATCGGTTAAACCGGATACCTTGACGGCGGTGTATTTGGCCGCGATCCCCGTGGTATTGGTTGAGCGGGGGCTCATGCTCCTCTTATCGCTGATCATCGTTCTCAACCTCTATCTCGTTATAGGTAAGTCGAGGTATATTCGAGTAAAGGTGGATTAGGGATGAAGGCCCTGAAGCGTTGTCCTAAACGCGTCTTGAACGGGCCATGTGGAGGAATGAAGAACGATGGAAGATGCGAGATCGCAGACGCCGAATGCGTTTTCCTGAAAAACTATCCGAGCGAGCTCGTGCTCGATCCGGGCTTTAGGGAGAAGCTGGTGATAAAGCCTCGGAAGCCGTTCACCAAGCTCCTATCCAAGGTAAAGGAGAAAACCGCTTGGATCGCGGAGATGCCCCCGAGGTTCGATGTTGTGAAAAGGATCGATCTCTTAAGGAAAGTGAAGCCGGACGCGCTTGGGATTCCTGACAACCCTCTTGGAACGCTTCACATAGAAGCCTCCTCCTTCGCAGCGTATCTCAAGAACAAGACCAACGCCGAGCTAATGGTTCATGTTACCTGTAGAGACCTAAACAGACTAGCCCTCAAGTCGAGGATCCTGGGATTACACCTGATCAAGGCAGAGCACGTCCTGGCCTTAACGGGAGACCATTTATCCATGGGAGGAGAACGATACTCCACGGGAGTCTTTGACCTCGACTCCATGAGATTGATCTATTTGACGCGGCTCCTATCCGACTATGGAGTAGATGAGATGGGGAAGAAGATCGAGGAGAAACCAAGGCTGCAGGTTGGAGCCGGCTTGAATCCTTACATACCCTTGGAAATAGAGGCTTCCAGGATTTCCCGTAAGCTAGAGGCGGGTGCGGAGTTCTTCGTGACGCAGCTCGTCTTCGAGAAGGATCCTGTGGAAAATGTTTTGAGGAAGATCTTGGAGCTTAGGGAAAATGTTCCCGTATTCGTCAGCTTCTTACTCTATGAACCGGAAAGAATAAGAAAGCTATTGAAGCTTATGGGAATTCCCGCGGTAGAATTGCCGGAAACCGTGGAAAAGCTCGCCGAGAAATACTTGGAGGTATTCGCGGAGCTGAGGAAAATCGGGGTCCCGCTCGGGGTCTATGTGTCTACCTTGGGTAAATTGGAGTATCTCAGGATCTGGGGCGAGCACTTCGCCCACTCCGTCTGAACGTTTATTATCCGCGTCGAAGACTTGGTTATTTGGCGTGATGAAAGCCCGCATCGGCTGAAATGAGACGTGATGATGGGTCAACCGGCTGATGCAATACGTTTTTAATATTCTTGTGTTTTTAGAAAAGGCGGGTTCGGGCATGGAAGACCTAGTTCGCCTCGCTGTTGACGAGGCCCTGAAAGCCGGAGCTAAATACGCTGAAGCGAGATACCAGAAAGACGTGAGCGAGAGCGTTGTTCTTAAGAACGGGGTCCCGGAGATCTCCGCGAGATCCTTCGAGGA
>JAGGVM010000078.1 GCA_021157985.1 Nitrososphaerota archaeon
TAATCTGCGCTATCAGCGACGGCACGCTTTCACCCTACTAGATAAGGAGAAGGCAGCGGAAGTCTTCGAAGCCTTTTTCATCCGCTAAGCTTTGGCCACAATTATTCTAATCTTTTTCCCCTCTATCTGCCAATCCTTAGCGTATCCGTTTTCTAGGGGTCTTTCCTTTCTCGTGAGCTCCAGCTCCCTCGCCCTGACCTCCTCCTTGATGAATTCCTTAACATCTCTGAGAAGCTCCAAGTCTTCTTCATCTGGAAGAATTATCTCGGCGTTTATGTAATCCGTGACGACTAGGTCTAGGTCTTTCCGCATGGTCTGAATTCTCCTTATAACTTCCTTGGCCAGCGCCTGAGCCAGCAGATCCCTGGTTTCGGAGAAGTCGACGTAGACATCCGCGAACCTGCCCTCGAGAGCTTTCAAGTTGTCTGGAAGTTCTTCAACGAACTCGACGTCTTCTCCCGTGATCTCGACTGATTCACCGCTGGATAACAGGAGCTTGAACGAGCCGCCTGATTCAATCGTCTCCCTGATCCTTTCACCTTCAACGGACTTCAACCTCTCTATTATCTCGTTCATCTTCCTACCGAACTTCGGCCCGAGCTTCCCGTAAACCGGCTTCACCCCGATCTTCACGCCGTCGGGCTTCTCTCCTACTTCGAGGATCTTCAGCTCGACCGCGTTTACCTGAGATTTGATGAAGTCTTTGAGATTGGTTAATGCTTTCTGAGCTCTCATGCTGCGCGGGGATAAAATGACCGCTTTAACAGGCCATCTGAGCTTTCTTCCATGTTTCTGCCTGAGGGCTATTGCCTCCGAGACCGTGGCCCTGGCGATTTCCATATCGTCTTCGAGTTCTTCGTCGATCATCTCTTCATCAGGCTTAGGCCATTTGCAGAGGTGAACGCTCTCGGGATCGTCCTTCAGCCTTAGCTGCTGATAAAGCTCCTCGGCTAGATAGGGGGTTACGGGGGCCATGAGCAAAAGGAGCTTCTTCAAGACGTAGTAGAGGGTCGCGTAGACGGCGTTTTTATCCCAGGTCTCCTCCTCAACCCAAACCCTCCTCCTAACAACCCTCACGTATAGGCGGCTCAGGTCCTCGACTATGAACTCCCTCAGCGCGCGGACGGCCGAATGTATATCCAGGGACTTCAAGTTGCTGGAGACCCGTTTGACGAGAGTGTTGATTTTGGAGATTATCCATTTATCCTCCGGGCGGAGATGCTTCGTAACCGATTCTACGGATATTCTTTCGGGATCGAATTTATCGAGCTTGAAATAGGTGAGAGCGAATGAGAAGACGTTCCAGAGTATGTTAAGGTCTTGGAGCGCTTGTTGAAGCTCGGACTCGACGAAGTTCATGTTCTCCCATGGAGCGGCCTTCGAGGCGAGGTAGAGCCTGAGGGGGTCGGCGCCGTATCTGCTCATAACGTCCATCGCCCAGATCACGTTCCCCTTGCTCTTGCTCATCTTCCTCCCCTCCGAGTCCATGACGTGGCCCTGGTTTAGAACGGACTTGTAAGGCGGCTCACCATATAGTAGAGTGGACGTGAAAAGCAGCGTGTAAAACCATCCACGGGTTTGATCGATCGCCTCGGTGATGAAGTCGTAGGGGAAAAGCTTTCTGAAAAGATCCTTGTTTCTCAATCCATCTATGCTGGCCGTATGAGCCATTCCCGAGTCGAGCCAAGTATCCATGACGAAGGGCTCGCGTTTCATCAATCCCCCGCACTTCTCGCATCTGAACATCACCTTATCCACCCAAGGCCTCAGGAGCCTGATCTCATCGGGCTTGATCTCCGCTTCCTCGAGCTCTTTCTTGCTCGAGACCACTTTGATGGCTCCGCATTTCTCGCACCTCCAGATCGGGAGAGGCGTGCCCCAGATCTTCGTCCTAGTTATGCACCAGTCTTCAGCGTTTTCGAGCCAGTCTCCGAAGCGGTGCTCGCCGGCCCAGCTAGGCTTCCAGAACACCCTCTTGTTACCTTCGATCATCTGCTTCTTAATCCGCTTAACGCTGAGGAACCACTGCCTACTAGAGAGATAGATGAGGGGAGATCCGCATCTCCAGCAATGCGGGTAATTGTGCTTTATCTTATCTGCTTTGATCAGGCTTCCCTTTTCTCTGAGATACTCTATTACTAGATCGCTTACTTCCCTGAAGTATTTACCCTGGAACTCTCCTC
This sequence comes from Nitrososphaerota archaeon, assembly GCA_021157985.1. GTDB lineage: Archaea > Thermoproteota > Nitrososphaeria_A > Caldarchaeales > Wolframiiraptoraceae > Wolframiiraptor. The sequence goes on from JAGGVM010000078.1 coordinate 2,184, forward strand.
CATCCCGCGTGAAGTGCCCCGTCTGATCAACCGGATTGAATATCGGCAGCCCGATCTTTCTACCCAGCTCGAAGTCCTCTGGACCGTGCGCGGGAGCTACGTGAACGCATCCCGTTCCCTCCTCCATGGTGACGAACTCCGCTGTGACTATCCTGTGAGCTGGCGGTCCGTGATCTCGGTGAGCTGGAACTTTCTCGATCAATGGGTGCTCGTATTCGAGTCCGGCGAGAGCGGATCCATCGACCTCTTCCACGACCTCGTATTCTTTCACGTCTAACGCTCCCAGCACCAATGCCATGAGCTTTTTCGCGAGTATCCAGACCTCGTCTCCAACCCTTACCTTCACGTATTTCTCATAGGGGTGGACGGCGACCGCCTCGTTCGCGGCGAGCGTCCAAGGCGTCGTGGTCCAGATGACGACATAGAGGTTCTCCGATCCTTTGATCTTGAACTTTACGTATATCGATGGATCCTCGACTTCCTTGTATCCTTGAGCTACTTCGTGGCTGCTCAGCGGCGTCTGGCACTTGGGGCAGAAGGGGACGACCCTGAAGCTTTCCACGAGGTCTCCTTTTTCATATGCTTGTTTGATGAGCCACCAGACGTGCTCGATATATTTCTCCCTACGGGTTTGATAGGCGTTGTCGTAGTCGAGCCATACGGCAAGTCTCTCCGAAGCCTTTCTCCAATGATCGATATAATGATCTACGAGCTTATTCGCCTCCTCGACGAACCGCTCCAACCCGATTTTCTCCACATCTCTCTTAGTCTTCAACCCGAGCTTTTTCTCGACTTCAAGCTCCGTAGGAAGCCCGAGGCAATCCCATCCACCCCTCCTCCAAACGTAGAGCCCATTCATTCCCTGGAACCTTAGAACGATGTCTTTGTAGATTCTGCCCCGGGCGTGGCCTACATGCATGTAGCCGTTAGCGGTAGGCGGTCCCTCGAGGAAGGCGAATACCGGCCCTCCCTCGTTCATCTTGAAGACTTTCTCCATTATCTTGTTCTCCGCCCACCACTTCGCGATCTTCTCCTCGACCGCGAGCGGATCATATCTCGTTCCAAGAGTTGATGAAGCCATAAGACTCGGTCACCTCCTTTTCTCTAGGTAGTTGAGGCTTTTTAGGAGGCTCGGCCTCTCCTCGGAGAGGTCTAAATAATTTGGCGGGCCATCGCCACTTCGTGATGCCTTCGCCAGAGCGGGATATAAGGATTTCAACGCCGATCCTCCTTTCGAAACCCGCCTTCTGATCAATAGCTTAACTTAAATAATCTTACGTCGCCCTCTCTTAGAAGGAGATCCATTCCATGAGCAGGTCCCAGGCGATATCTCTCCCTGAAGCGGCTTGGGCTGGTAAGCGCTCCAGGACATTTGAGTTTCCCGCGGATTGGTCCGTGAAAGTTTACCCCATGAACGGATACGAAGCTAAGCCCTTGAAGCGTGAGGATATCCTATGGTCTCTTAGAAATCCGATCGGGTCGAGGCCTTTGAGAAAGCTCGCGGAAGGCAAAAAAGAGGTAGCGATAGTATTCGATGATATTACGAGGCCTACGAGGGTCGGGGAGATAGCGGCTTTCGTCTTGGAGGAGCTTAAAGCCGCCGGGATAAAGGACGACAATATACGCTTCATCTCCGCTCTAGGCGCTCACAGGGCGATGAACAGGGAAGAGTTCACGAAAAAGCTAGGCGAGGAAATCTTAGAAAGATACGCTGTCTACAACCACAACCCCTTCCACGATTACGAGCCTCTAGGCGAAACGAGTTACGGTACTCCTGTAGAAGTTAACGGAGAATACGCCTCATCAGATCTCAGAATAGGAATAGGCTGCATAGTCCCACATCCCATGATGGGCTTCGGCGGAGGAGCCAAGATAATCTTGCCTGGAATAGCCTCTCTAAACGCGATCGAGCGTAACCACGCCGACCTAGGCGGCTACGTGA
>JAGGVM010000019.1 GCA_021157985.1 Nitrososphaerota archaeon
AAATGCTCGTTCTCCTTCTTATTTCAGAGGATTATGCGGGAGGCTGGTTTCGGGGAGGCTTCTCAGCGGGTTAGGCTCTCTTTGCTTAAGCTTAGGCTATCGATGATCGGGGTGTGGGCGGCGGTAACGGGCGTCGCCACCCTCGTCCTGATGGCGGTTCTACTCTACCTCGGGATGCCTATATACGGGGTCTACGGGATCCTCGGATTCGTCGTGGTCTTCCACTTCTTCCAATGGCTGATAGGGCCTTACATAATCAACGCCGTCTACCGGGTGAGGGAACTTAAACCGAGTGAATATCCATGGCTGCACGGCCTGGTCGCGAGGATCGCCGAGCGAAGCGGGCTCCCAAAACCTCCCAAGCTCATGCTCGCAGACATAGATATCCCGAACGCCTTCGCCTATGGAAGCCCGTTAACTGGGAACATGGTCGCCGTTACCCGAGGGCTTTTGAGGACCCTAGACCGCGACGAGGTCGAGGCGGTTTTAGGCCATGAGCTAGGCCACCTCAAGCATAGAGACGTCGTCCTAATGATGATGATAAGCCTGATACCAGCGATAATCTACTACATCGGGTACAGCATGTATCTCTCAGGCTGGTTCGGGGGATACGATGAGCGCGAGCAGGGCGGAGCAGGCCTCGCGATCTTGATCGGGATGCTCCTTATCACGCTGAGCTACCTCTTCAACCTCTTCATCTTCTACATGAGCAGGCTGAGGGAGTATTACGCGGACGCCCACTCGGCGACGACGGTCGAGAACGGGGCGAGAAAGCTTCAGAGAGGCTTGGTGAAGATAATGATCGCGTCAGGCCGAGTTCCGAAGCACAGGAGAAAGGAGTACAACCAGCTGAAAATGTTCTTCATATCGGATCCTGAGACAGCTATACGCGGATACGGGGACATCGACAGCCTGATAGAGGAGATAAAGAGTGAAAAGCCGAGCGTTCTCGCCGAGCTCTTCAGCACCCACCCGCATCCCGCCAAGAGGCTCCGATTCCTCGACCAGTTCATAGCCGAATAAAGGCGAAAATATATCGCCTTCCACCCGGGGAATCGGGGTAAAGCTAAATTAGCGTGTATTATCGCTTAAAATAGGCGTCTCTGTTCCTTATGCGGAGCCGAAGCCGGAGGAAGGCCGCATGAGCGTCGTCGAGATACTTGAGAAACAGCCGCTTAAGGGATTCCACTTCATCCTCCTAGCCCTCACCTCGCTCGTCTACGCGTCAACAGCTATGAACGTGATGCTGATAGCGGTCGCCCTCCGCCCGATAAGCGTCGAGTGGGGCCTTGACCCAGCCTCCGCGGGAATACTCGGAAGCTATGGATACGTAGGAATGTTCGTAGGAGCGCTTTCGAGCGGGTTCATCGCCGATAGAATAGGCAGAAAATACACGATGCTGGCGATGTTCATCATCGGATCGGTTTTCACGGGGCTATGCGGGCTTGCGCCGAATTACGCGGTTATGGCGGTCTTCAGATTAATAGCGGGAATAGGATTAGGTGGAACGCTACCGCTTCCCGGAGTGTATATGAGCGAGTACCCGCCGGCCCGCTACCGAGGCAGGTTCGTCGGAATAGTTGAGACCTCCTGGGTATATGGAGCTATTCTCTCAGTCTTCTTCGGCTACGTCTTGATCCCGCAGTACGGTTGGAGAGCTGCGTTCAACGCGGCTTACATTCCCCTAGTCCTCATTCCATTTCTGATAGCGTATCTGCCTGAGTCGCTGAGGTTTCTGGAGAAGAAAGGCAGGATTGAGGAGATAAGGAAAGTTCTTGGGAAATACGGCTTAGTAGAGCGGCCGGGAGAAATAGAAGTAACCCTGGCTCCGGCTCCTAAGAGCGATGTCAGAAAGATTTTCTCGAGAAGCTACCTGCGGAGAACTCTGATACTCTGGGTTCTCTGGGCCGCCCTCGTCTACACCTATCACGGGATATTCATCTGGCTTCCATCGATCTACTCGGCTAAGCTCGGCTTCACGATCGTGAAATCCCTCTTCTGGGTCTTGGTGATAACCCTGATCCAGGTTCCAGGCTACTACTCCGCCGCCCTCCTCCTCGACAAAATCGGGAGAAAAGGGATCCTATCGATATATCTCGCCGTCTCGGGTATCGCCTGCCTCCTTCTCTCAACGACCACTGACGTAAACCTGATACTGCTGTACAGCGGCGTCATAAGCTTCTTCAACCTCGGAGCATGGGCAGCGCTCTACACCTATACGCCTGAACTCTATCCAACCGAGCTGAGGGGAACGGGATCCGGAGCAGCGGCGAGCATAGGGAGGCTCGCGGGAATCGCCGCCCCCGCCGCCACGGGCTACTTATTCGCGGTCAGCCGTGGAGACTTGTTCTATGCTTTCTTAGTGTTTTCTCTAGTGCATTTGGTGGCCGCGGCCGTGGTCGCGGGGTTCGGCGAGGAGACTAAAGGAAAGACCTTGGAGGAGATCGCTCGCTAAAAATTTGAGAATAAATGCTTAGTAGGCTCTCGAAACGTATACCACTGATTTCGCTGGCTTGCCGCAGACGATGCATTTGCCCGTGGGTTTCTCAGCTATGTCGTATCGCTCTCCCCTGATCTCTCCTCCTACTTCCTCCTTTAGCTTCTCCGCGCAAGCGGTCTCGTTGCACCACTCGATCCTCGCGATCCTCCGCTGCCTCAATATCTTCTTGACTTCATCGAGGGTTTTCGCATCCGAAACCAAGCTCATCATCATTCTCCGGCTCTTCTCAAGCAGGTTCGATTCAATCGACTTCATCACCTCATCGACTTTCCCGGGAAGCTCCTCCAACGAAACCTTAGACCTCTCAAGCGTGTCGCGCCTCGCTAAGGTCACCGAAGACTCGACAACCTCCTTAGGCCCTATCTCCAACCTAACCGGCGTTCCGAGAAGTTCCCAATGATAGAACTTCTCGCCTGGGGTGACGTCTTCGCGGTCGTCGAGAACCGTCCTCCACTTCGAGGCAACCAGATCCCTAACCTTAGCCGAGTACTCGTAAATCTTCTTCTCCTGGCCCTTGAAGGGTATCGGGATTATGACGACTTGGGTGGGCGCTATGACGGGTGGGAGGACTAGGCCGTGGTCGTCTCCGTGCTGGGCTATGACGGCGGCCAGAACCCTGCTGAACCCGAATCCGTAGCAGGTCTGATAGGGTACTCCCCTGCTTCCATCCTTCTTCTCGAACTCGAGTCCATAGGCTCTCGCGAAGTTCCTGCCCAGATTATGCACCGTTGCGACCTGGTTGACTTTTCCATCAGGGTTCCAGGCGTCGAAGGCGATCGAGTAAACCGCGCCGGCGAACTTATCGAAGTCAGGTCTCTTAAGGGTCATATAGCTTATCCCGAGCTTCTCGAGGACCCTTCGATAGATTTCCATGGCCTCTCTCACTTGTTTCTCGGCCTCGGACGCGTTCTCGTGAACCGTGTGCGCCTCGTTCCATGGTATCTCCCTTACCCTGTAGAGGGCCCTCGTCGCCTTCGTCTCCCTCCTGTAAACGTTAACGCTTTGATAGACCTTGAGAGGTAGGTCCGCGTGGCTCCTGATCCAGAGCTTGAACATGGGGTACATTATCGTCTCCGAGGTCGGTCTCACTATAAGCCTCTGCTCGCCGGGACCCTGATCGATCACGAAAACCTCCTTCAAGAATCCCTTGATGTGTTCTGCCTCCTTGGAAAAGACCTCCTCGCTCGTGACGAGGGGGAAATACATTTTCTTATGGCCCGCCCGCTCGAGTTCTCGCTCCAAGAGCTCCCTTATCTTGTCCAGCATGAAGGCGCCGTTCTCCATGTAGACTAGGAACCCCTTAACCGGGAACCTGTTATCAGCTATCCTCGCTTTCAGGAGGAGGTCATCGAACCACGCCGTGAAGTTCTCGAACTTCTTAGCCGCAGAGATGCTCATTTCGACCTATGCAAAAGCTTCGTCCCCTATATAAGCTACCGCCTCAACGCCGTCTCGGCCATCTCCGAGAGAACCTTCTTCGGATCCTTCGCCTTGACGTAGGCGCTCGCCAGCAAAACGCCCTCCGCTCCCAGCTCGATCGCCCTAGCCACGTCCTCGCCGGTCGAGATACCCGCTCCGCAGAGCACATGCACCTCGGTGTTGATCCTCTTCACGGCCTCCACGGCGCCTGAAACGACCTCGGGCTTAGCCTTCGAGACGGGGATTCCCGTTCCTATGAGCTCGGGGGGTTCTATAGCGATCATGTCGGGTCCGAGCGCCGCCC
>JAGGVM010000020.1 GCA_021157985.1 Nitrososphaerota archaeon
GGAGGGGGACGGAGTATCTCTGGAGCAGGGAGTATCAGCCGGGAGATTCTTTGGCGTTCGTGGATTGGAAGGCCACGGCGAGGTTTCAGAAGCTCATCGTCAAGGAGTTTCTCGAGGAGGGTTATGGAGCTGTCAAGGTGATCTACGACGCTCGGGCTCATGGAGAGGTTTCGAGGGATCAGTGCTCCGCATATTTCCTATCATCGATATTATCGTATGCGAGGGAGGGGGTGCCGATAAGTCTGGTCGTAAAGAGAGGTGAGGAGATGGTGTTCGACGGCGTTGATCTGGATCCGGTTGAGGCGGTTAAAGCCGCTTTGGCTTATGTCTTGGAGTCGGTGGTCGCTGACCGGTTGGATGTCTACGAGTTCTTCGAGCCGAAGTCCGCTCGGATGCTTATGGAGTTCTCGAGGGAGGTTGGTTCGCGTTTTTTGAGGGAGCTCGCGGAGCTGAGGGTCAGAGAGGCTTCGAGGCGTTTAAGGGATTTTCTCGACGAGCCTAGAAGGAGCTTCATAATCTATGTCGGATGCGTTTTACTCGACTCCGATTTCGTGAGCGATCTCGCGGGAGAGGCGGCGAGGAGAGGGGGAAGGCTCATGGTTTTCACCCCTCCGAGGCCCTGGCTTGACGCGGAGAACCTCGAGGAAGCTTATCTAATGCACGAGTCTCAGAACAGGGTCTTGAGGGCTTTGGAGCGGATGGGCGTTGAGCTCGGATACGAGGGAAAGATCGGCGCCGTGGTTTAGGCCTGATAAAGCCTCCCATTTCTCAATATGTAGTCGCGGTGGGTTGGAAGCTTTTCTTCCATGCTCACGGTCGTCAAGATTATCGTCACCAAGTATTCCTCGTTTATCTCGGTGAAGAGGTCGAGGAGCAGCTCGGCGTTCTCCTCATCCAGGCTCGCCGTAGGCTCATCCGCCAACAAGATATCCGGCTCGTTCGCCAAAGCCCTGAGCACCGCCACCCTTTGCTGCTCACCGCCGCTGAGCTGGCTTGGAAGCTTATCGGCGAGCCTCCGCATTCCGAATCTGTCGAGAAGCTCCATCGCCCTCTTCTCCCTGAAGGCTTTATCGGCTCCGGCCATGGCCATCGGGAGCTCTATGTTCTCCAAGACCGTTAGAGAGGGCATCAGGTTGAAGAACTGGAATACGAAGCCTATACGCTTAAGCCTAAGCCTTGAAGCTTCTTCGTCGTCGAGCTCGGATCCATCTCGGCCCAGCAGGATCACCCTTCCACTTGTTGGTTGATCGAGTAAGCCGATTATCCTGAGGAGTGTTGATTTACCGGCGCCGGATTTACCCCTGATCGAGATGAAGCTTCCCACCTTGACCTCGAGGTCCACTCCCCTCAGGACGGGTTCGCCTCGCCGATACTCCTTCCAGACGTTAACGAGCTTCACTGCGGCGTAGTCCTCTCCGCTCATCCGTATCGATTAAGCGGATTAACGTTAATAACTTATCACCCTTTTTCTTAGCCCGGGTTTGCCGGGAGTCCTCTGGCTCGCTTTCAGAAGCGTCGTAAATGATCCGAAGCGCTCAGTTCTCTACGTCCTGACCCTAGCTCTTCTCGTGGCGGTAATAGCCGCGCCGATGGCGGTCGCGAACGCTTACTCCAGGCAGCTTCTCACCTCGATCCCTGGGATAACGAGTGAACGAGCGATAATAGTCAACTCCTCATACACGCCGGGCACAGCCTTCATCGACTACTCGATCACCGAGAAACTGAGAGCAATGGGGTTCAAGGATCAAGTGCCCCAGCTCCTCGTGTATGCTCGCGTCGAGAAAGATAATCGCTCAACGAGCGTCTTCATCAGAGGCATAGAGGACTTAGGTTCATTCTATAGGGCTAGGGGGATTCGGGTTAATGGAAGCGGGGCCGAGGATTTCCCGGATGTGAACGTCGGTGTTTTGCTCGCTAGGAGGCTTGGGGTTGGATTGGGCGATGTGATTCGAGTGAGCGCGGGAGGCCAGGTCTGGGATCTCTCGGTGACGGGGATAATCGATTGTTCATGTCCATTTGATGACGAGGTTTTGATGGGGCTCAATGAGCTCTGGAAGCTTAGACCAGATCTCGAGAACAAGCTCACCTTAATCGAGGTCGTCCCGAAGGATGGAGTCGATTTAGAAGCCTTGAAGTCGATGGAAGTTAAGATGCTCTTCGAGAAGCCTTTCAGAAAAGCCGCGTCAACTGCGATAAGCGAAACTTTTCAATCGATTAAGAGCTGGACTATACCGCTTTACGCCGTGATCTTGGCCGCCGCGTATTTTGCTTCTTCGAAGATTTCCGCGGAGTCCGAGGGCGAGGTTGAGGTGCTGCGCTGTATAGGCGCGTCGAGGGGGACCGCGTTCAGGTTCGTTTTCTCGAAGTCGATGCTGATCCTCGGCTTCGCGATCTTATTGGGATTGTCGTTGGGAACTGTTTCGGCTCAAGTCGCGTTTAGGGCGATCTCGACCACTTTATCGACGAATTTCTACGAGGCTCCGTCCCTAACTCCAAGAGACGTGGTGCAAGTGGTTTTATTGACTCTCGTTTCATCGGTCGCGGGAGCAATTTATCCAGCCTATAGGGCGTCTGTGAGGAAGCTGGGTGAGGAGGCTTGGCTCTCTACGCATCTTTGATCAGTTTTAGGAGGCTTATCCCGGTCTTCCTAACCCTCCTGGCAGTATCGGCTGCTATAGCTTTCACGGCTTCGACTTTCATGGGCGCTTATCGGACGGCGGTCGGATTGATGGGAACAGGTTCAAGTGATGTCCTATTGATTTACGGAGCTTCGGCGAGGGCTCCTCAAACCAGCGTCGTCCCACTGTCGCTTTATGAAAAATTAAGGGGGATCGATGGTGTCGAGGCCATAAGCCCTGAAGCCGTGTCGATAGCTATGATAGGCGATGAAGTGGTGGTTGTCAGGGGGATCGATCCATCGGTCTTCCCCGAGATATCCGGCATCAGGTTAGTAGCAGGTTCGCTGAGTCTCGATGGCTCGGCCTCAGCCCTAATCGGTGAAAACCTGGCGAGGAAGATGAGGCTCGGAGTCGGGGATACGGTGTTGTTGCGGTCTGCTTTCTCCGATGCTTTTCTTGAGGTGAAGGTTGTCGGTGTATTTAGGTCGGGATCCTATCTTGACGACGAGTTGCTTGTTCCGCTTTACGCTGGGCAGTGGCTCAGGGGGCTGCCGAGGGACGCTGTCTCGTTGATCAGGGTGAAGATAGATCCGGGGAAGCTCGGTAAGGAGGAGCTCGCGTCGCTTCTAAGATCCGGGAGACCTGTATCCGGGAAAGCTTCTCCGCAGCCTGAATCCGAGTTAATGAGGTTGTTGACTATTCCGAGGGCTAGGCGGTTTTCGATGAATTATGCCGTCCGAAGCCCGGAGGAGAGTATGAGGTCTTTCTTGGAGCGGCAGGTGAAGGTGAACGAGGTGGCCGTGTGGAGCGCGGTCGCGACGGTTATCTCGGGTTCAATTCTCCTAGTCTACCTAACGTCGTCCACGATGATTGTCAGCCACTCGAGGGAGATCAGCGTTCTGAGAGGTCTCGGCGCTTCGAGGAGAAATCTCGTGACCAGATCCGCGATACTCGCCGTTTTCTCATCTCTGATAACTGGGGTTATCGGCTTCTTCGCCGGCCTGGCCTTATCGAACCTCTTCTCGGATATAGGCTTGATCAGGGTTGGCCCTTACTCGGTTAGACCCGTGTTCGATGTTTATTCCCTGGCCATGACATTGATAGCGGTTGCCTCTGTTTCGGCGGTGGCCGCGGCGGCTGCCGTCGAATCGATTATACGCGGAGACTACTTAGGAGGTTGAGGAAGCGTCTTGCGGAAGAACCTTCTCTACGTCCTGTTGATTTTCACGGTCTCGACCGCGGTGAGGCTTTACCCCACGATTCTCTCAGGCCTCCCGTTTTCAACCGATTCCTGGCCCCTGATAAAAAACGCCGAGAGCTTCGTCTCGAATTCCCCAGTCCCTCTCGGAAGCGAGGTCTTCGACGACTACAATATCTATTGGCCTCTGAGCCAGGTTTATGGAGCCGTGGCCTCCGAGATCTTATCCCTGGCCCCCGTTGACGCGATGAGAATCCTAATCCCCCTGGCCTCCTCGTTCGCCCCGATCGTTCTCTACTCTTTTCTGAAGCGCTTAACGGGTAGGGTTTATCCGGCGTTCGTGGCAGGCTTGTTTCTCGCGTGCGGAGGCCCCTACGGCGTCTTCATGGCCGGGGTGACGAAGGAAACTTTCTCAAGCCTCTTTTTCATGGGGTCGATCTACGTTTTTTCAGCTCTCCCGCCCTCGGCCGCGGCATTCGCTGCGTTCATGATCCTCGACTCCGCCCTGATAGCGGGTCATCATCTCTCGTACATCGTCGCCTTCGCGATCACGGCTAACGTATTTCTCATCGAGATCTTCCATCCCAGGTTACGCGGGTCACCTAGGAGAAGGGGTTTGATGCTCGCATTCTCAGGCGTGGTTGGCTTGATCTACTATCTAGGCTACGCTCTCCCGGGATTGAAGACCGTGATAAGTTTCTCGGATTGGCTCTCCGCCTTCTCCTTCCAGTCGGTGATGTTCCTCGCGATGTTCTACGTCGTAGCTCGGCCCAAGCCGAGGAGGATGCCGAACACTTGGATCGCTGCGCCGCTCATCGCCTATGCCGGATTGCTCCTGAACCAATACGTCCCCATCGTACCCGCTGCACCAAGGTTATCGGCCGCCGCCCTCTTCTACGCCTTCATCTTAGTCTCGTTTGGATTTCTATCGGTAGTGGGGCTTTACGCGGTGAAGGAATTGGATCTCGACGTGGAACTTTACCCGGTGTTGCTCTGGGTTTCGGCGGTCATGGGCTTGGAGGGCTACGCGGTCTTCGCGGCGAATCCAGGTCTCTCCCTCACCCTCGCCTATAGGCTGGCCAACTTCCTGATCCCGGCACTCGCCGCGCTAGCATCGATCGGGATCCACAGACTCTCTCTGAGAAGTAATGGGCGCTTCAGCCGCGCGGTAGCCCTGCTGCTCGTGGTATTCTTCTCCGCGGCGCTCGTTTCCCAGAGCTTCTCCGCGGTCTTTCTCAGGGAGAACTTCCTAGGATATCAATGGATTTACGATATTCGTGAATACCGGGGAGCGCTTTGGCTAAAGCATTTCGGCGGAGATGCCGTTGTTTACGGAGATCTGAAGGTGAGCTATCTGCTTGGATCGTATTTCGGGCTGCGGGTTGATCCGGGAGCCGGATACGCGTTTCTGAGGTTTGGAGGCAGCTCGGGCTCCGGAAACCTCTTCTTCGCTTATAGGGACATGGCTGAGAACGGTTACCTCCTAGGACCTTATGGAGTCGAGTTACCCGGAAGATGGCTTGAAAGGCTTGTCGGCCATGGCTTGATCTACTCGAACGCCTACACGTCGGTTTACATGCTTTAATCAATTTGATTGGAGATCTTATCCAATTCTTCGGAGTTCGCGAAAAATTATATATCCCCAGCGTTAATAATTTCTTGATCTTATCGTGGTGGACACCTTGTCCTCCGCCGGGCCCTCCGCGGTGGAGATAAGGCAGCACTTGAAAAGCGTTGTTCATAGGCTTAAGGTTAGGGGGGTCTGGCAGTATCTGGAGCCTGCTGTCAGGGGGTGGTTAGATCTAGCGTCGAAGCTGGAGGACATAAAGTTCAGGAGTGAGAAGGTCTTATCCGTCTTATTCAAGATCTTGAAGCGGGTTAGGCCTCTTCTCGATTTCCCGGGGTTGGTGGCAAGCATTGGAGCAAGAGCTGCGTGGAGAGCGAGCAAGATAGCGGCGAGCTGGGGTAATAGTGATGCGGAGCGATGGAGAAATGACGGAGCATTCCAGTTCTACTGCGGACTCGTCAGCCTCCAACTCTCGAGAGTTATACCCGGAATGAGCTTCCCCGAGCTCGACTCGCTCAGGGAGCTCTTACGCTTGAGAGGCTTATGGAGGTTCTTCAGGACTTTGAGGAGAATCACCTGAATGCCGAGACGCGGCCTAGTCTTCTTGATAGACTCATCCGGAAGCATGGATGAATCACTAATGAATAAGCGTAAACTAGAACTTGTATATGATGCGGTCTTCGAGGTGATCGCGAGCGAGGATCTCTTCTCAGAAGATGATCTCATCTCCATCATGCTCTTCCACGCGACGAAGACTGGGGATGTCCCGAAAACCGATGTTCTCGTGCCGTTGATGAAGGTGTCTGAGATGAGGGAGAGGTTGGATTCGATTAGGCGGAGGGCTTCGCGGGTTAGGCCTGTTGGGGGGACTCCGATAGGCTTCGGGTTGAGGGCTGCGGTCGAGGCTTTGGCGGGGGTTGAGGCTGATGAGAAGCGGGTGGTTTTGCTGACTGATGGGGAGAATAACGTCGGTGTGTCACCGGTTGACGTCGCGTCGGATGCCGCGGGCCAGGGAGTTAGAATAGATGTCGTGGGGATCGGTGATGAGGTGAACCCCGTTGAGCTCGGGAACGTCGCGGAGGAGGCTGGAGGAGTTTTCAAGCAGTTCCCATCTGACGGCGATTTAACCAAGATACTTCGCTCGATAATAGGGCGGCCTGTTCGCGAATTAGGCGAGATGAAGGAGGGTGCGGAGCTCTCGGAGCTGCTTCGGGAGCTTAGGTCGGTTGAGGCTGAGGCCAGGGGTCTCTCGGGGAGGTTGGATCGCGGTGAGATCGGTTTGAATGAGTATTCTGAGAAGGTTTCGGAGCTTGAGTTCAGGAAGAGGGAGCTTGTGTCGAGGATAAGGGATCTCAGGTCGGAGCTTAGCAGGAAGCTTATCTCGGCTCAGCTAGAGCTTGAGCGTTCCCCTGAATCGGAGGATCTCAGATCCTACGTCGAGGAGCTTAAGAGGCTTCTCGAGGAATCCGAGATCGAGTAGAGGCCATGGCGTCAGCCTTAAAAACCCTCGGATCGGATTTACCTTGGTGAGCTAGGAAGCTATGTCGACTCCGAAAGAATACCAAGTGTTCGGGGAAGACTACGGAACCTCGGATTACAAGTTCGGGCCAGCTACCCTCGGAAACACCCCCGACATAATAGAGAATAGGGGATATTTCCCGGACACCCGAAGCCTTCTCCTCAGGATGTACGGTTCACCGGATACTAGGCTGCTCGTCGTCGGACCCGATGTCGCGACCTTCGTCGAGGCAAGGAGGGATCTCGCTGAGCGGATGGTTTATCCGATGAGGAACGGGGTGATAGACTACGATGACGAGCGGTCTTGGATGGTGGTCAAAGAGGTTACGCGGTATGGGTTATTGAAGTATCTCCCGAAGGAGGGCGAGTTTGATGGCTTCAAGTGCGTTGCGGCCTTATCGGCTGCTGCGCCGCGGTACATGTATGAGCGGATCTTCGAGATACATAGGGAGATAAACGAGGAGGAGGGGAAGAAGATCGTCAAGGCTGTTACGATAATTCCGCAGCCTCTCGCGGTAGCGATAGCGCAGAAGGCTGTTACGTGCACGGTTCTCGAGGGAGGCCATGGGAATACTCAGATCGCTCCGATAAGCAGGGGAGTGATCTTCAGCGCTCTCATAACCTTGAACAGGGGTGGAAGCGATGTCGACTTGTTGGCGGCGGAGATCCTGCGGGATTCGGGTTACTCGGATCTCGCTAAGGAGCAGAAGCTCGTCAAGATATTCAAGGAGACTGTTGGAGCGATTCCGAGGGACTTAGGCAAGGTCTTGGAGAACAAATCCGATCCGAGGTTCAGGGCAGTCTTCAGGATCCCGAACACCAAGATAATAATCGACCTCGAGAAGAACAGCTGGCAGCGCTTCCTCCTCGGAGAATACTTCTTCAACCCGGGCCACGAGGTATTCCAATCATATTATAGAAGGGGTTTTCCGAAGCCTGCTGACACCTATGTCGAGGGCAGGGCGATACTCGGGACGAGCGATCTGGCCGACGTTGTGATCGAGTCGATAAGCAAGTGCAGCTTCGAGATCCAGCCGATGCTCTACAGGAACATGATCCTCTCGGGAGGGAACTTCGCCTGGAAGGTTCCGCAAAACCTAAGCGACTTAGCTGTCGACGCGCCCACGAAGCTCGCCCTAATGCTCGAGCAGAAAGGTGTTTCAGGGGTTAAGGTGACCTTGACGAAGAACCCGGTCTACAACGTTTGGCAGGGATGCGTGACCTACGGCCTCTTCATACCCGACGACTACACCTGGGATTGGGATAACAGGGAGGGCTGGCTCTATCTCTGACCTCCAGGGAGTCCAGACCCAGGATCATATCCAAGTTCCTATCGGTCTTCGCGTGGCTGGGCTTCGCCCTAGGAACAGGAGCCCTGCTAGCGATCCTAGTATCAGACCTCGTAAAGCCCTGGATAAAATGGAATTCTCAAGCATATATACAGCTCTATGGTTTGGCGGCCCTCGCATCGATCTCCCTATTCTACGTGAGGGCCAGGAACTATTACGAGAAGGGTTTGGGCCTCGCATCGATAGCCTACGCGTTCTTCGACGTCTTATTCGTCTTCGGCCTCATAGGGATAATGCATTTCGGAATCCTCTTACCGGTCCTCGACCCCGCCCGGATGGCCAGGATCGGCGGAGTTAAGGTAGGGTTCAACGAGGTGATCTTCGCCTCGGTCGTGATGCTCGTCACCAGGCCTTTCATCCAGCTCGCCTTAAGGAGCCAGGAGCAGCGGAGGCAGCAGGAGATCTTGGAAACCCAGCGGATGCTGGCTCTCCTAGAAAACATTTCGAGGAGGATCGAGGAGCTCTCGAAGCCCCTACACGACCGCGGTGAAGCCGAGCTGAAAAGACATCTAGACATCTTGCTTAAGAGATTGGAGGAGCTCAGGGACTCGATGGCTACTAGAACCGCCGTCTACGCCAAACCCGTGGCCATCCAGCCGGCGCCGGCGCAAGTGCTCGAGCCCAAGAAGTCGGAGGTCTCGGTGAAAGTGGTGGAGCGGGAAGTGACCGGGGCCGGCGTTGAGTCGTTGAAGCCTAATCTGCCGGATGCCGCCATAGATAATCCTTGGATGAACGTGTTGAAGAACCGTAAAAGAGGCAAACGCTGAGTCCCGGGTTAATTATAAATAATACATCGTGTTTACAAATTGTATGACAGTTGTAAGCGTGAGGATAGACGAGAAGACTAAGAAAATATTGGAGAAAGCCGGCGTGAACATATCTAAAGAGGTTAAGAGATATCTCGAGGAGCTCGCTTGGAAGATAGAACTCCGCAATTCAGTTCGGGAGTTCTCTAAGATGTTGGAGAGTATCCCCCCGGCTGAAGACGGCTTCTCTGTTAAAAGCGTGAGGGAAGACCGTGAGAGTCATTGATGCCTCAGCCCTCATAAAATACGTCAATAGGGAAAGAGGCTGGGAACAGGTCCAAGAGCATATTATAGCGGGATGCGGCACGGTGGATCTGGCCTTAAAAGAGCTTGGTAACGCGTTATGGAAACGGGTTATGAGAAAAGAGTTGACCGAAAAGCAGGCAATAGATTTAATGAATTTCGTCCTGGAGAAAAAGATAGTGAGAGTTTTCCCTCAGGAGCCGCTCTTATCAGAGGCGTTGGCGCTTTCGATGAAGACGGGCTTACCAATTTATGATTGCATCTACATAGTTCTCGCTAAGCAGTTGGGAACAGAGTTGATAACTTCCGATAGAAAGCAGGCGGAGAAGGCTAAAGAAGTTGGCGTGATCGCTCTTATACTATGAGGAGCTGCTAAAAATAATGGCGAGGTCGGTCTTCATATGAAAAAGGATAAAAACCCTCCAGTCTTTGAAGTTTAAGGTGATTTAGAGGTTGAGCAGGGATCAAGCGATCGGCGTTCTACTATTGGTCGCGGCGGTCCTCGGAATAGTGATCTACGGGTGGATAGTCTTCTTCACCCAGTGGTTCCTGTTACTGCTGCAGATAACGGGCTTCGTGGCCGTCGCGGCGGTCCTCGGGGTACTCGGCTGGATAGGCTACACCCTGGCCACCACTCCGCCTCCCAAGCCTATCGAGGAGATCGAGAAAGAGCTCGAAGAAGAGCTGAAGAAGATCGAGGAAGAAACCGGGGAACAGGAAGCCGCCGAGAAGAAGGAGAGCTAAATTTCTTAGATGGAGAACGCGGATAAGGTATTGGTAACGGGCGGCGCGGGCTTCATCGGAAGCCACCTAGTAGATTACCTGATGGATCGAGGATTCTCGGTGACGGTTCTCGACAACCTCAGCAGCGGGAGAACGGAGAACATCGCGCGGTGGATCGGAAACCCTAGATTCAAATTCATCCGTGGAGATCTCCTGAACTACGCCGACTTGGAGAAGTCTCTCGAAGGCTGTGGGACGGTCTTCCACCTCGCCGCGGATCCCGAGGTAAAGCGGGGAAGCGAGAAACCCGAGCTACATTACAGGCAGAACGTCGAGGCAACCTTCCGACTGCTCGAGACGATTAGAAAAAACGGTTCTGTCGAGAAGCTGGTCTTCGCGTCTTCATCAACCGTCTACGGCGAGGCATCCCAGATCCCGACCCCTGAAACCTATTCGCCCCTTGAGCCTATATCGGTTTACGGCGCCTCGAAGCTCGCATGCGAGGCCTTGATCACGGCATACGCTCATACCTATGGTTTCAAGGCCGTGATACTCAGGCTCGCGAACATAATAGGGCCGAGGAGCAGGCATGGCGTCATCTACGACTTCATAAACAAGCTTCTCAGGAATCCGAGGGTCCTCGAGATACTCGGCGACGGAACTCAGACGAAATCCTATCTCCACGTCGACGACTGCGTTGAGGCCATGGTCCTGGCCTCCGAGCGATCCGAGCCGAGAGTCGAGGTATTCAACATAGGGTCAGAGGATTGGATAAACGTGAAGAGGATTGCGGAGATAGTGGTCGAGGAGCTAGGCTTAGAGGGCGTCGAGTTCAAGTTCACGGGTGGAGTCGACGGAGGCCGGGGATGGCCAGGAGACGTTAAGGAGATGCTGCTCGACATATCGAAGATAAAGAGGCTCGGCTGGAAACCGAGATACAATAGCGAGGAGGCGGTCAGGCTCACGGCGCGGGCCCTGATCA
>JAGGVM010000077.1 GCA_021157985.1 Nitrososphaerota archaeon
CCGAATGGGTGGACTACCGCGGCCATGGCTACTCCACGGGTCCTCGGATAAGGCCTATGCTTCGCCTCCATCCAATGATACTTCTTACCGGCCTTTAGGAAGGGCTTATCCTTCATCCCTCCACCAGCGACAACTCCCACCATCGCGAAGCATCTGGAATTAAGCTCGATAACCTTCTTCGATGGAAGCGAGACTATGGTCCGGTCTCCAAGCTGCGAGGTAACCGTCGCGTAGGTTCCCGGCGCGCGGACGAGCTTTCCGCCGTCTCCGGGCTCGTGCTCGATCATCGAGATAACGGTTCCCTCCGGTATGTTCTTCAGCGGCAGGATGTTCCCGGGCTTGACCTCCGCCTGCTCGCCGATCTGGATGAGCTGGCCCACGTACATCCCCTCGACCGCCACAACGGGGAACTTCGTCCCATCCTCCAAGGCTATCTCCGCGACCGGGGCGCCTCTGCCCGGATCATGCTCCAAGCTCTTCACGATCCCTATCAGCAGGGATTTCCCGGCGATTAGGTGGGTCGGGTAACCGACCTTATACTTCCTCCTAAGCGATGCCCTGAAGGTGGGCGATCCCCTGCCGAGCCTCTGAGCCCTTATCCGCTTACCCATCCTGCTCCACCTACGCGCTTACTCTTTCCAGCTTCCCTCGCTCCAGCCTATTAGGATTCCGGGTTTAGAGGATTCCGAGCTCGACGGCTAGGTCGGCCGCCTTGTACTCGGGCTTGAGCTTGACGTAAGCCTTCTTCTCCCCATGCGGGGTTATCATCGTGTTCACCCTGTCGACCTTCACTCCGTAGAGCTCCTCGACCGCGCGCTTCACGTCGTTCTTCGTCGCCCTCAAATCAACTATGAAGGTTATCTTGTTCTCCCGCTCGATCAGGGAGACCGCGTCCTGGGTTATCACGATCCTCTTAATTATCTCAGACGACCTCATGCAAGCTCACCCAGAAACCTCTCGTCAAGCTTCTCGAAAGCGGATCTGCTCCAGATAGTGAGCCTCCCGGGCTTCGCTCCAGGGGCGAGGTGGAGGACGCTTAGGTCGCTGAGCCTGACGACGCTTACCCCCGGCAGGTTATCCGCCGCCTCCTTTATCCCCTTATCCTCGGAGACGACGATCAGGGGGCCGACCCTCCGCTTATACCTCCTACCCCTCCGCTTACCCTTTCCAGCCCGGATCTTCTTCTCCCTGCATCTCTCAAGCTCCTCCGAGAGCCCGATCCGCTCCAAGAGCTCCCTGAGCTCCCTAGTCTTCGCCAGCGACTCAACCCTGTCCTCGACGACCACCGGCAGATCCAGGTCATCGGGAACCCTGTGACCCCTGGCCCTAACGGCCTCCTTGCTCCCGGTATAGGCGACGGCGACGAGGAGGGCTGCGCGCTTCTCCTTCTCGTTCAAGTCCTTGTGGATCTTCTTCTCCGGGACCGGTGGGTGGCCGGGCCTGCCTCCGACGACGAAGTTCACCATCCCGCCGGCCAGGTGCTTCCCGGTTCCAGACGCCTTTATCCTCGAAACCCTGGCCATCCCATAGCCTGCTCCAAGCGACTCGACCGAGTACTTGTGGCCCGAGCCCTTGAAGGCTCCCTTAGGCTGGAGGGTGTGGGTCTGGAGATGGATGAAGGCTTTCCAGACCAGGTCCTCTCTCAGGGGCGCTAGGAAGGCTTTGGGGAGCTTTATCTCGCCGGCTACTCCCCCATCTAGCCCTAGAACCGGCACCTTACGCTCCCCGGCCTTCGACGCGTTCAGCAGCAGTTCCACGAGCACGCTCATCTAAGCTCCCGAAAAAGACCTGCACCCCAATATTTAACCCGATAGCCTCGGAAACCCCGAGAAAGAATAAAAAGGGATCTCTTAAGCCGGGATCCCCGCGTAGAGGACTTCAGGGGCCTCCATGGGCTGAGGAGGCTTCGCGGGAGCCCTTAGGACGATCGGCCTCTTAGGGGTCCCGGGCACGGTTCCCTCGAGGAGCACGCACTCCGTCTTGATCACCCCGAAGTGGGGGAACCCTCCCTTAGGCGTGAGCTTCGATCCATCCTCCTCCACCAAGAGGACGCGCTTATTGAACTCGGTTCTCCGATGATATCCGAGCTGCCCTGGCCTCGGAACCGTGTAGGGGACGTAGCCCGGGGTCCTGCCCCCGATCGCTCCGACCACTCTCCTGCCCTTCCGCTTCTTCCTCGGAAGCACCTTGACCCCGAACCGCTTAACAACTCCCGCGAATCCCTTACCCTTCGTGACCGCTATGACGTCGACGAAGTCCCCGGGCTTGAAGACGTCTCCTATCCTAAGCTCCTCGCCGAGCTTTGAGACCGCGAACTCCAGGGCCTTAACCGGGTCACCGCCCACCTTTATCTCCAGGAGATCCGGCTTCTTCTTCGAGAGCCCGGCGAGCTTCGGGAAAGCCATTCCGAGGATCCTGACCTCCGCGACCGAGTCCTTAACCTGCTCAAGCTTCTTCAAGCCCTCGTCCTCGTTCGGCCTCCAAGTCGGGATCTTCCTCCTAACGTCCTCCGGAACATTCTTGCTCCAAACCCTCGTAAGCTCCCTCAGCGAATTATTCTCCTCGGCGTAGGCGACGACTCCGGCGACGAGCATGGGCGGAGCGGCCACGACGGTCGCAACCCTCGCAACCTCCTGGCCCTGGGTCGGAGAATTAGGGGTCGTGTCGATGAAGTAGGCTGTTAGGTGGCCTGCCTTATATCCGAGGAAGCCGAGGGGCTTCGGATCGCCCTCGTAGGGTGGCCAGTACTTCACCTTGGGGACTATCCTGCTCGCCCTAGCCCTCGGGTAGTAGGCGAGCGACCCCGCCCTCGGCCTCGAGTCCTTAACCATTTTCTTTCCTCTGCTAACCCGAAGCCGCGAAGATAAATAGGTTCCGGGGGTTTCTGCTTAAATACGTCGAAGCCGAGTTGATTAACGCATGAGGGGAAGGGTTCTCTCGGTAACCAAGGAGATCGTGAACCTGATCTCGGGGAAGAACGTGGTCGGCCTCGCGTCGCATCGGCACTTCCAGCACGAGCGGGCGGTCTACCTCAGACATGGGAAATGCGGGTTCGCGATCGACGTCGTCGTAGAAGACAAGGAGGGGAGAAAATTGTACGCGGTCCTGGTCGAGGCGGAGGCCAAGCGGACCCGGAGGAAGTTCAAGTCCTTCATGGAGCTCGGGGGAACCGTCACCTACCAGCTCTCGGAGAAAGCCGGCGACAAGCTCAAGATAAAGCGCAGGAAGCTCACCTACAGGAAGGGGGAGGAGTTCTTCAAGCAAGCCGAGCTCGTGAGAGCGGCCTTCTACGAGAAATACAGGGAGCTGAAGCTGGCGGAGGGAGTTGAGCCCGCGAAGATCGACGAGGAAACCTTCCACGCCGCCGGAATAAGCCCGGACGAGACCTTACTCGGGGTCTGAGAAAGCCGAAAACAGGCTTGATAGCGCTGGCCCTCTCGGAGAGCTGGGAAGAAGCCGCGGAGCAAGTCGCCGAGATAGCGGCAAAGCAGAAACACAGGACCAGAAAACCCGCTAGGATGATCCTCCTCGAAACCGAGCTAGGCTACGCGGTCGCATACGCGCAGGAAGCGCGCTCGGCCGGAAACACCCTGACCATCTACCACGGCTTCTTCAAAGACCCCTCAACCCCGCGGAGGCTGGCCGAAGCCGAGACGCCTAGGGAAATAGGCGAGATCCTCAGGGAGGCCCCGGGATTCTACTCAGGCGCGATCATAGCCGAAGACCGGGTCACCCTCTTCAAGGACCACGCAGGCCACATGCCGCTCGCATACCGGCTGAAAGGCCGGGGAATCGCAGCAGCCCTCGAGAGACAGGCCCTAGGCTTCGAGGCCGAGCAGCTTCCACCCGGCGCGCTCCTCACCGTAAGCAAGGCAGGAGTCGAGCTCGAGAAATGGTATAAGCCCTCGAAGCGGGAGGTCGAGGACCCGGTCGCGGCGCTCGCCTCGGCGCTCTCCTCAGCCGCCGAAGACCTAATCCCCGAGGGATCCTCGATAACCTTCTCCGGAGGCCTCGATAGCTCTCTCCTAGCGTTCCTGGCCTCGAGGAGCGGGAAGCAGGTCGAGCTGATCTCGGTGGGCTACGAGGGATGCTTCGACCACGAATCGGCCTCCGAGGCCGCCTCCCTCCTAGACCTAGACCTCAAGCTCGTCAGAATAGGGGACGAAGACCTGGCCCAAGCCGTCAAGCTCCTGGAGAAAATGCTCCCTAAGAAGGGGTTAATGGACCTGGCCCTCGCCTCGATCTTCTACCACGCGTCGAAGAACTCGGGAAGCCGCGTCCTGATAGCGGGCCAGGGAGCCGACGAGCTCTTCGGCGGATACTGGAAATACGCTGAAGCCTTGGAGAAGGAGGGCTTGGAGCGGGCCAGCGCCCTCATGGAAAGCGACGTGGAAAACCTCTACCTCAACAACCTCGAGCGAGACGAGCTCGCCTCGGCCCTCGGAGGCTCAGCCCTAATCGCGCCATACCTCGACCGAGAGATCTACGACCTCGCCCTCTCGATCCACCCATCCCTGAAGCTCAAACGGGTCAACGGGGAAATAGTTAGGAAATGGGTTCTGAGGAGGGCGGCGGAGAGGCTCGGGCTCCCCAAGCCCCTGGTTGAGAGACCTAAGAAGGCGGCTCAATACGGATCCGGCGTCCTCAAGAGGCTTAGAAAAATCCTCGGGAAAACCTGAGCAAGTTTATCAGCCTTCCAAGCAGGCGAGTAAGTCGATGAAGGAAGCGGTCCTGAAGGTCTACGAGAAGATCCTGGGCCTCAAGAGGCTTAAGCGAACCGGCTGGATCCAGCGGGGGATCCCGGACCCCGAGTCGGTCGCGGCCCACAGCTACGCCGTCGCCCTCCTATCCATAATCCTCGCGTACATCAGGGGGATAAACCCCGCCGACGCCGCCCTAATAGCCCTAATCCACGACCTACCCGAAGCCGATACAGGCGACCTAACCCCGCAAATGAAGAAGAACGCGGAGAACCTAAGCGAGCTGGAGCTCCAGGCGATAAAGAAGCTCGCGGAAGCCGTGCCCGAGCCCGCCGCCTCAAAGATCCTAGAAGCATGGACCAGGTATAGGGAGGGATCCGACGCCGCCGCTAGGCTCGTCCGAGCGGTCGATAAGCTGGAGATGGGGCTTCAGGCCCTGGCCTATATCCGCGGAGGACACCCGGAGGCCTCGGAGATTTATGAGTCCGCCTTGAAGGAGGTCGAGGACGATGAGCTCAGGTCGATTCTGAGGGAGGCCGCGGGCGAGCTAACTTAATACCCTTGGAGGAAGCCCTTATACTTGGATGGCGACCGCCGATAAGCTGCCGATCCTCGCGAAGTACCCCTTCCTCCCCGAGGCCAAGCAGCACCTCGCGCTCCACGGGCTAACCCTCGAAAGCTTCTCAGACCCGGCTTACTCGAAGATAGTCGAACGGGCTAAGTCGAGGATCTTGGACGCGATAAACTACGGGGACAGGATTGGGCCATGGGACCTCTCAGACGATGAGCTCGTCGAGCTCGCGTCCTTCCCCCTCGCAATAGCGATGATAGCCGCGATAGGCGATAAACGGCTCGCCAGGAGGTTCGCTTTAGCCGAGTCGGCGCTGGCCGTGAAGCTCCTCGAGAAGGAGAGCGAGGACGTGGTCTTGGGAATAGCTCGGAGGATCTTCGGCCTCGATGTCCAGGTCGAGCGGAGGAGGGTCGGCGGATTAGAATACGATTACTCCCTAGGCCTAAAGGATTATCTCAGGGGGGCCATGGGCTTCAACAAGCCCGAGTGGAAGCTCGTGAACAGGGTCCTGGAGAGGGGAAGGGTCCTCGTGACCTCCCGCGAGCTCATAAGGCTCCTGAAGGATCGGATCATGGAATACATCCTAGGCCTCGTCGAGAAGGCTGGGAGGATCAAGGCGCTTCCAAAACCCCTCGAAGACGCGGTAAAAGAGATAAGGGAAAACATTCCGTCCGACGTCTTCCAACTAGACCTGGAATCCGTGAAGGCCGGCCCTGAGACCTGGCCCCCCTGCATGCGCGCGATCCTCGAAAAGCTCAAGGCAGGGGAAAACGTGAGCCACTTCGCGAACTTCGCCTTCGCTGCCTTCCTGGCTAACATAGGCTTCAAACCCGAGGAGATAGTCAAGTTCTACGCCTATAGGCCGGACTTCAACCCCAGGATAGCGAGATACCAGGTCGAGCACATAGCGGGGCTCAGGGGAAGCCGAACCAAATACATGGTCCCGAGCTGCAGCACCATGCGGACGAACGGGCTCTGCGTAAAAAACGGCGAACTATGCGGAAACATCAAAAACCCGCTAACCTACTACAGAAGACAGCTGAGAAAACGGCTCCTATCAAAGAAGGAGGAGAAGAAAGAGGACAAAACCGCTTGACCTGAGGACCGCTCCCCCGGCTCGTTTGTAAAAAATATATCCTGCCTTAAGCCCTCTCTTCCCTTCAGGGATGTTCGGGGAAACGTTCGTGGCGTTAAGCGGCTATTTTCTCAGGAGTCTTCTGGCCTCGATAGGCTTTCTGATAGCGTTCATACTGACTTGGAGCTCGAGAAGTAGAGTTAAGGAGAGGGCCAGGGGCCTGACCTACGCGTCCATCGGCTTCCTCATAGGATTCCTCGGCACGCTGATCACGGGCTTCCTAGGAGCATACGTTTATCGGCTGCCGATCCTCCCGCTCATACTACGCGGACAAGGGATGAGCGCGCAGAAAATCGCTGAAACGATCCTCCTCTACAACCTCGCGTTCGACGCCGCGCATCTGGCCTCGACCCTCACAGCGCTGATCCTCGCAGGCTACGGCATACATAGATTCGTCGTCGATCTAAAGACGGGCCATTCGTCAACGGCGGAAGATCAGCGGGTTGGGAAACGTTAATGCCTCCGGTTCCCGCATCATTAATAGCCTCGTTTCAGCAAGTGGAGCTGGGAGATGCCGTTGAAGATTGATAAGGATAAGGTTGAATTGGGAGAAGAACGCGTCGAGGCTGGCCGCTAAGCTCGCCGAGAAACTGGCGGAGAGAGCGATTCTACCATTCCTGAATAGGAGCCAAATAGTTCTCGACGACACCTCAGCGGATCAACCGCTCAGCCTCCAGGAAGCCTACAGGCTCGCGGCCGAGGCGTTAACCGAGGCCGGGATAAAGTCGAGAAGCATATCGATATCCGGGGAAGAGATAGTGGTCGATGACGAGAAGCCGGAGGCCGGGGAGGAGCCGCCCGTCAAGCTCTACATCTGCCCCCACTGCGGGTTCGTCACACCCTACGAGGAAGAATACTGGAACCACCTGAAGATCCACTACGTAGGCTTCTAGGGCTTGAACCTCTTCTTCCAGAGCTCGAGCTCGGATAAGCCGTAAAGCTTCTTGACCTCCTCTTCGTCGAAGAGGTTCTCGGCTTCGTCTCCGAAGATCTCCACGGAGAGATTGGCGACGGTCCTGAAGGGGAGCCCCGCCTTCCTAATGGTCGAAAGCATGATCGAAGTGGTTTCGTGCAGAAGCCTCCACTCAACTGGAAGCGAAGCGTATCTGAGATCTTCAACCAATTTCTTAAGCTGTAGGAGGAATTTCCTCAGATCCTCCTCGAACTCGAAGAAGACTAGGTTGCTCCTCTCCGCGGCTTCAGCGAGCCTCTGAGCCGACGCCATAACCATGGAGATCCTCCAATTCAACTCGATAGAGGACACTTTGGTCAGGTACTCCTCAAGCCTCTCGACTCTCCTCTCGAGCTCCTCGACCCTGTTCAGAAGCTCCACCCTTATTTTCCTCAGCTCTTCTACCAAATTTTGAGAACTCAAGCTTTCGATCCTGGCCTAATTAACCATCGGATGCCTTAAAAACGTTAGAGGGCTCAGCGCGAGTAAACGCCTACGAGCTCGGCTTC